>JADGGV010000087.1 GCA_019689775.1 Gemmatimonadota bacterium | reverse complement strand
GTCGTGCTGCTGGCGCTGGGAGCGCTGGGGGCGGTGGGCGGGATCCTGTTCGCGATCGCGCAGCGCGACGTGAAGCGGATCCTGGCGTACTCGACGGTGGAAAACGCGGGGATCGCGGCGCTCGCTCTCGGCGTGGGCGTGCTCGGCGTGGCGCTGCGGCAGCCGGCGCTGGCCGCGTTCGGCTGGACGGCCGCGCTGCTGCACCTGTGGAACCACGCGCTGGCGAAGGCGGCGCTGTTCCTGGGCTTCGGCGGGGTGGCGCAGGCCGCCGGCAGCCGGAGCCTCGATGCGCTCGGCGGGCTCGCGGCGCGCTGGCCGGTCTGGGGGAGCGCGCTCGTGGTCGCGGGCACGGCGATCGCCGCGGTGCCGGGCCTGAACGTCTTCGCGAGCGAGTACCTGCTGCTGCGGGGTCTACTGTTCGGCGCGGCGACGCTGCGCGGCGCGCCGCAGGTCGTGCTGCTCGGGGCGGTGGTGGCGCTGGCGTTCGCCGGCGGGCTGGCGGTGGCGTGCTTCACCCGGCTGGTCGGGCTCGGGTTGCTGGGCACGCCGCGCACGGCGCAGGCCGCCGCGGCGCCGCGGCCGACCCGGGCGATGCATGCGGCGGTGCTGGCCTTGGTCGGCGCCTGCCTGCTCGTCGGCGCGTTCCCGGTCCGGGTCGCGGGCGCGGTCGGGGAGGCCGTCCGGGTCGTGGCGCCGGGCGTCGAGCCGGGCGTCGCCGTGGCGGCACTCGCTCCGCCCGCGGCCCTCGGCACGCTCCTGGCCGCGGCGGTGGCCGTCGTCCTCGGGGTTCGTGGCGTCGCCGGCCGTCGCTCGGCGACGGCGCGCAGCGGGACCTGGGGGTGCGGCTACCACGCCCCGAGCCCGGCCATGCAGTACACGTCCACGTCGTTCGGCGAGCCGCTGACGCGCGTGCTCCAGCCGGTGCTCGCCACGCGGACGGACTCCGCCACGGTGGCCGGCCCGGCGCCGCTGTGGCCGGAGGCGGCGCACTGGCGGAGCACCACCGCGGACCGCGCGCTCGCCGGCCTCTACCTGCCACTCTTCGCGGCGCTCGGGCGCGGTGCGGCGCGACTGCGCGCCGTGCACCGCCCGAGCGTGACCACCTCCGTCCTCTACGTCGCGCTCGCGATCGTCGCGCTGTTGCTGCTGCTGTTCCTGCCGGGAGGCGGGGTGTGAACCTCTCGCTCGGGGGATGGGCCTCGTGAGCTGGACCGCGCTCGCCGCGCTCGCCGCCGTGCTGCTGACGGCGCCGCTGCTGCCCGGCATCGTCGTGCGGACGAAGTCGTTCCTCACCGGCCGCCGCGGCGCGCCGGTGCTTCAACTGTACTACGACCTGTGGAAGCTGTTCCGTAAAGGGACGGTCTACAGCACGACGACGACGTGGGTCTTCCGCGCGGCGCCGGTGGTCGTGCTGGCCACGCTCCTCACAGCCGCGCTCTTCCTGCCGCTCGACGGGCGGGCGGCGCCGGTGCACTTCGCCGGGGACCTGCTGGCGTTCGCCGGGCTGCTCGCGCTCGGCCGCTTCGCCCTCGTGCTCGGCGGGCTGGACACCGGTTCCAGCTTCGAGGGGATGGGCGCGAGCCGGGAGGTCACGTTCGCCAGCTTCGCGGAACCGGCGCTGTTCCTCTGCTTCATCGCGCTCGTGCTCGCCACGGGCGACCTGTCGTTGTCCGACATGCTGGGCGCCCCGCTCGCCGCGGTGTGGCCGCGCGCGGCGGCGGCGCTCACCCTCGTCGGCGCGAGCCTCTTCGTGCTGCTGCTCGCCGAGAACTCGCGCGTGCCGGTCGACGACCCGGCCACGCACCTCGAGCTCACGATGATCCACGAGGTCATCGTGCTCGACCACGGCGGGCCGGACCTCGCGCTCATCCAGCTCGGCGGCGCGCTGAAGCTCGCGATCTTCGGCGCCCTCGTGGTGGGGGTGCTCGTGCCGCGCGCGGGGCTCGGCGTCGCCGCCGCCATTGCCGCGCTCCTGGTCGGGCTCGGCGTCGTCGCGGTCCTGGTCGGCGTCGTCGAATCCGTCATGGCCCGGCTCCGCCTCACGCGGGTGCCGCAGCTCCTCGTGGGCGCCGCCGCGCTCGCGCTCTTCGCCGTCATCCTGCTGTTGCGCTGACGATGCGGACCGCTCCGGAAGTCCTCCTGCTGCTGGTCGTGCTGACGGACTTCGCCGTCCTCGGCACGACGCGCCTCAGCACCTGCATCCGCGCGGTCGCCGTGCAGGGGCTCCTGCTGGGCCTCCTGCCGCTCGCGTTCGCGCAGCACGTCTCGTTGCACGCCGGCGCGCTCGCGGTGGGGACCGTCGCGCTGAAGGCGCTGATCCTCCCGTCGTTCCTCTTCTGGGCGATCCGCGAGGCCGCGGTCCGGCGTGAGGTCGAGCCGGTCGTCGGCTACATCGCGTCGCTGCTGCTCGGCGCCGTCGCGCTCGCGCTGGCGTTCGCCATCGCCGCGCGCCTGCCGCTGCCGGAATCGCAGCAGGAGCTGCTCGTCCCGGTCTCGCTCGCCACGGTGATGATCGGGTTCATCGTGCTGACGTCGCGCCGCAAGGCGCTGACGCAGGTCGTCGGCTACCTCCTGCTCGAGAACGGCATCTACCTGTTCGGGCTGACCCGGACGGAGAGCGTGCCGTTCCTGCTCGAGCTCGGCGTGCTGCTCGACGTCTTCGTCGGGGTGTTCATCATGGGCATCGTCGTCTTCCACATCAACCGCGAGTTCGACTCGATCGACTCCGCCCACCTGGCGGAGCTGACGGACTGATGCGGCTGATCGTCCTTTTCGCGCTGCCCGCGATCGTCGGCGCGATCATGTTCCGGGTGCCGGCGCACCACGCCGGCCGCGTGCGCGTCGGCGCGCTGGTGGCCACGGCCGCCGCCCACCTGGCGCTCGTCGCCTCGCTCTGGGTCCGGCCGGCCGCGCCCCTCTTCCACGGCTGGCTCGCGCTCGACGCGCTCGGCCTCGTCGTCCTCACGGTGGCCAGCGTCCTCTTCTTCGCCACCGCGCTCTACGCCGTCGGCTACCTCCAGCGGGAGCGGCCGCGCGGCGGCCGCGTCTTCGTGACCGGCCTGCTCGGCTTCCTGGCCGCCGCCTCGCTCGTGGCCGCCAGCCAGCACCTGGCGCTGCTCTGGGTCGGGATGGAGGCGACGACGCTCTCGCTCGCGCCGCTCGTCTTCCACCGGCACGACCGCCGCTCGCTCGAGGCCGTCTGGAAGTACCTGGTGATCTCGTCCGTCGGCATCGCGCTGGCGCTCCTCGGGATCTTCTTCCTGGCCACCGCGCAGAGCGGCGTCGGCGGGCGCCCGCTGATTGTGCCGGACCTGCTGTCGCACGCCCGCCAACTCCACCCCGCCTGGGTGCGGGCCGCGTTCCTGTTCCTGCTCGTGGGCTTCGGTACGAAGATGGGGCTCGCGCCGATGCACACGTGGAAGCCGGACACGTACGGCGAGGCGCCGAGCCTGGTCGGCGGCCTGATGGCGGGCGCGCTGACGAGCTGCGCGTTCCTCGGCGTCGCGCGCGCCACGCAGGTCGTGGTCGCCGCCGGGCTCGCGCCCTTCGCCCAGCCCGTGCTCATCGGCTTCGGCCTGCTCTCGCTCGGCGTGGCCGCCGTGTTCGTCATCGGCCAGAGCGACGTGAAGCGGCTCCTCGCCTACTCCAGCGTGGAGCACATGGGGCTGCTCGTGCTCGGCCTCGGGCTCGGCGGCGTCGGGGCGTACGGTACCGTGCTCCACGTCGTCAACAACGGGCTGTCGAAGGGCTGGCTCTTCCTGGTCGCGGGGAACGTCGTGCTCGCCACGGGCAGCTCGGCCGCCGCGGCGAACCGCGGGCTCGTCCGCCACCTGCCCGTCTCGGGGCTGCTCCTCGTGCTCGGCCTGTTCGCCGTGACCGGCTCGCCGCCGTTCGGCCTCTTCCTCAGCGAGTTCACGATCCTGCGCGCGGCCGTCGGCGCGGGGCACCCCTGGATCGCCGGCGCGGTGCTGCTGCTCCTGGCCATCATCTTCGTCGGCATGGCCGCGCTCGTGCTCGAGATGGCGCTGGGCGAGCCGGAGGGCGGCGCCGCGCCGGTGCGGGAGAATCGCTGGCTGCTCGTCGGGCCGCTCGCGCTCGCCGCGGCGGTGCTGCTGCTCGGGGTCTACATCCCCGCGCCCCTGCACGACGTGATGGCGCGTGCGGCTGCGGGGTTGGGGGGGAGCGCGCCATGAGGGCCCTCGTGGAGCTGGGGCTGCGCAACCGCCGCGCGGTCCTGCTCGCCGACGTCCCGCTCGAGGACGTCGACGGCTTCCGTCAGACCGTGGTGGATGCGGTGGCCGCGGGCTGGCGGCTGGTCGCCTTTTTGGGCATGCCCGAGACGGCCGAAACGACGCGGCTGCTCGCAATCCTCGCCGACGACGCGCGCGGCCAGCTCGGCGCCGCGAGCACGCTCGTCGGCGAGAGCTACCCGGCGCTCACGCCGGACTGCCCGCAGGCGCACGCCTTCGAGCGCGAGATCGCGGAGCAGTGCGCCGTGCGGCCGGAGGGGCATCCGTGGCTGAAGCCGCTGCGGCGGCACCTTCCCGACCACCGCGCCGCCGGGCGCACCGCGGTCGTGCTCGACCCGGACGTGTACCCGTTCTTCCGGGTGGAGGGCGAGGAGGTGCACGAGGTCGGCGTCGGGCCGGTGCACGCCGGGATCATCGAGCCGGGGCACTTCCGCTTCCAGGCGCACGGCGAGGAGGTGCTGTTCCTCGAGATCGTGCTGGGCTACCAGCACCGCGGCGTCGAGCGCCTCCTCGAGACCGTCGACCGCACGCGCGCGGTGCTGGTCGCGGAGTCGATCGCCGGCGACAGCGTGATCGGCCACGTCGGCGCGTACTGCGGCGCGATCGAGGCGCTGGCGCGCAGCCGGAAGTCGCCGCGCGCGCAGGCGGTCCGGGGCATCGCGCTGGAGCTGGAGCGGCTCGCGAACCACGTGGGCGATCTCGGCGCGATCGCGGGCGACGTCGCCTTCCAGCCGGCGGCGGCGTTCTTCGGCCGGCTGCGCGGCGAGTTCCTGAACCTGCTGATGCTGGTGTCGGGCAACCGGTTCGGCCGCGGGTTGGTGCGGCCGGGCGGCCTGGCCTTCGACCTGCCGCCCGCCATGGCCGACGAGATGCGCCGCCGGCTCGAGCGGCTGCGCACCGAGCTGGAGCCCGTCGCCCGGCTCCTGTTCGAGAGCGCGTCCGTGCAGGCGCGGCTCGAGGGCGTCGGCGCGGTGCCGCGCGAGGCGTGCGTCGAGCTGGGCTTCGTCGGCCCGGTCGCGCGCGCCTGCGAGGTCGCGCGCGACGTGCGGCACGACCACCCGTACGGCGTGTTCCGCTTCGCGCACGTGCCGGTGGCGACGGCCTGGGCCGGCGACGTGCACGCCCGGGCCCTGGTCCGCTGGCACGAGGTGCTGCGCTCGCTCGAGTTCGTGCTGGACCAGCTCGCCGCGCTGCCGCGCGGCGAGCCGCGCGCGGAGTGCGGCGAGCTGCGCCCCGGCGAGCTGGCCGTGGCGTTGCAGGAGGGGTGGCGTGGCGAGATCGCGCACGTCGTGGTCACCGACGAGCAGGGCCGGGTGCGCCGGCACAAGGTCGTCGATCCGTCGTTCCACAACTGGACGGCCCTCGCCGTCGCGCTGCCCGGCAACCTGATCTCGGATTTTCCGCTCTGCAACAAGAGCTTCAATCTGTCGTATGCCGGACACGACCTGTAGCCGGACGGCGAGGCGGACGCCGCGGCCGGCCGCCGTGGAGGCGCCGCATGTTTGATTTCCTCCGGACGCGACTGCGCGAGGGGACGCGGACATCGCCGTTCCCCCGGGGCGGCGCGGAGTTTCCCGCGCGCTTCCGCGGCCTGCCGGTGCTCGATCCGACGCGCACGGGCCCTGAGGGGCCGGCCGCACCGTCGGCGCTCCTCACCACGGCGGCGGACGGGCGGCCGGCGCTGGACGTGGGCGCCTGCCTCTTCAGCCCGGAGGAAGCCGGGACCGGGCCGGCGGGCACGGTCGCGTTCACGCGGGACCACCGCATGGCCAGCTCGACGCGGGCAGGGCTCGTCTCGGCGACCGGCGAGGTGGAGCTGGCGCACGCCCTCGACCGGGAGGCGCGCCGGCTGTTCGGCCGCTCGCTGCGGCTCCGCTCCGTCGTCGCCGGGAGCTGCGGCGGCTGCGAGGCCGAGCTGGTGGCGCTCGGGAACGTCGTCTTCGACCTCGCGCGCTTCGGCGTGCAGTTCGTCGCCTCACCGCGCCACGCGGACGGCATCGTCGTGACCGGCACGGTCAACCGGAACATGCGGGCGGCGCTCGAGAACGTGATCGAGGCGACGCCGTTGCCCCGCCTGATCATCGCCGTGGGGGCGTGCGCGATCGCGGGCGGGCCGTTTCGCGGCAGCCCGGAGGCGGGCCGGGGCGTGGAGGGCCTCCCGGTGGACCTGTACGTGCCGGGCTGCCCGCCGCATCCGCTGACGCTGCTGGACGGGCTGCTGCGCCTGCTCGGGCGGTTGCCGGCGGAGCGGCTGCGCGGCGGGGCAGGGGAGCGCGCGATGGCGGAGGGCGCGGAGTCGGTCGAGCTGCTCCAGCCGGCCGGCGCCGTCGACGCGGTGGCGGGGGAGGCGGTCGGGGCCGCCGGCGCCGAGGATTCCGTAAAGCGCGCTGCCGACGTCCCGCGCGCCGCCCGGGGGGGCGGAGCCGGCGCGCGGCCGCTCACCGGCGGGGAGCGCTGAGGGCGGGCCATCATGCCGGACCTCCTGACCACCCGCCAGCTCGCCGAGTACCTCCAGCTCTCGGAGCGCACCATCTACCGGCTGCTCGAGCGCGGCGAGATCCCCGCGCTCAAGGTCGGCGGCCAGTGGCGGTTCCGGAAGAGCGCGGTGGACGAGTGGTTGGATCTCCAGATGGGCCGGATGGATGCGGCGGGGCTGGACGAGCTGGGCCACGCGCCGGTCTCGGTCTCCGGGCTGCTGTCCCGCGAGAACATCTTCCTCGGCCTACCGGCGGGCTCGCCCCGGGAGGTGCTCGGGGCGCTGGTCGAGCGGCTGGCGCTGCCCGAGCCGGTCGACCGCGCGATGCTGCTGGCGCGGCTCCTCGAGCGCGAGGCGCTGTGCAGCACCGCGCTGGAGGATGGCGTGGCGATCCCGCACACGCCGCGGACCCGCCCGCGCATGCTGCACGGCCACGACGTCGTCGCGATCGGGCGCACGGCCGCGCCCGTCGAGTTCGGCGCGCTGGACGGCCGGCCGACGAATGTGTTCGTCCTGGTCCTCGCGCGCGACGAGCGGGCCCACCTCACGCTGCTCGCGAAGGTGACCCGGCTGGTTCGGGAAGCGGACGTGCATGACGTCCTCCTGTCGGCGCAGGCTCCCGACGAGATCGTGCGCGCCGTGGCCCGGAGCGAGGCGAGGCTGTTCGGGAGGGGGAGCGGGAGGGCGACCGGGAGCGGGAAGACGCACGGACCTGCCGGAGTTGATCTACGACGCTCATGATCCCATTCGTCGTCTTCCTCGGCGCCGGTGTGGGCGGGCTCGTCCGCTACGCGCTGGGCGGCTGGATCCAGCAGGCCGCCGGCCCGGGATTCCCCTGGGGGACGCTCGTCGTCAACGTGACCGGCTCGCTGGTCCTCGCGTTCCTCTACGCGCTCCTGGAGGGCAGCGTCGCCGCGCCGCAGTGGCGCGCGTTCCTCGGAATCGGCTTCTGCGGCGGCTACACCACGTTCTCCACCTTCAGCTACGAGACGCTCCGGCTGCTCCAGGACGCGCAGTGGGGGCGCGCGTCGTGGTACGTTCTCGGCAGCGTGGTCCTCAGCCTGCTTGCCGCCGCGGTAGGATTCCGCCTCGCGGCCGGGCTGCTCCAGCGGGGGTGACGCATGCCGCACCAGTTCAAGGGAGAGCGCACGCTGATGCGGATCTTCATCGGCGAGCGCGACCGGTGCCGTGAGGGGCCGCACCAGGGAAAGCCGCTCTACGAGGCGCTGCTGCATTTCTTTAGGGAGCGGGATTTCGCGGGCGCGACCGTGATCCGCGGGATCGGCGGCTACGGCGCGGAGGGGCGCGTGCACACGGACAAGATCCTGCGCCTCTCGCTGGACCTGCCGATCATCGTGGAGGTCGTCGCGCCCGAGGAGCGGCTCCAGGCGGTGCTCCCGGAGCTGGATCGGATGATCGACGGCGGACTAATCACGCTCGAGCCGGTGCGGGTGATCCTGTACCGGCCGCACGACGTCCCGGAGGACGAGCGCTGGCGGCACCGGATCGAGGGGTTGGAGCCGGAGCGCGGCGAGTCGTCGGAGGGTGCATCGTGATCGCGGCCGCATTGCCTGGCCGGAGGGCGCCGTCGCCTGCTAGCGCCCGCCACTGGCGCACCCGTTGCGATGGTTGGAGGGTGGGCCGGTCGCGTGGCACCGGCCGGGGTCGGTCCGCCTGGAGGTCCGCATGGTGACCGCTCACGAGCACGCGGACGCGCTGCCGCGCGTCGGCTCGCTGCTGGCGCCGCTCCGCCTGCCGTCGGCGCCGACCGGCGCGCCCGTCGCGCTGCGCCGGTGGGGGCGGGAAGCGACGGTGCTGATCCGGCTCGACGCCGTCGATTGCGCCGCGTGCCGCGACTATCTCCGGGAACTGGACCGCCACCGCGCCGACCTCGCGCTGTGGGACGGGCGCGTGGTCGTCGTCGTGCCCGGGACCGTCGAGGACGCGACCCGGCTGAAGGCGGAGCTGGGGCTCGGCCTGATCGTGGCCGCCGACCCCGACGGCCGCTCGCCGCTGCCCGCCGCGCTCGCGCCGGCGTGGCTCGTCGCCGACCGGTATGGCCAGGTCTACCACGCCGAGGCCGTCGGGCCGGCGCACGGGCTCCCCGAGCCGCGCGAGGTCGAGGAGTGGCTGAAGTTCCTGGCGACGCAGTGCCCGGAGTGAGGCGTGCCCGACGAGCCCGGTCGGGCCGACGAGGCGTGAGGCGGCGGGTGCCGCCAGGCGGTGGGGCGGTGGGCGCGAGCGCGCTCAGCGCTCCTCGCCCAACCCCACGATCTCCATCAGCTTGAGCGCGTTCCGCGACGTCGCGACGCCGGGGCGCAGCCGGTAGTCGAACGTCAGCGCCGGTCCCGCGCCAGCGGGATTGACGGTCTCGCGGAAGTGGACGGCGACGAGTGCGTCCCGCAGCTCCGTCGCCTCGCCGAGCTCGAGGTCGTGCGTGGTGACGGCGCCGATCGCGCCCATGTCCACGAGGTGGCGGATGATGCGCCGGGCGGCGACCTGCCGCTCGGCGCTGTTCGTTCCCTGGAGCACCTCGTCGATCAGGTAGAGGAGGCGGGGCGCGCCGCGCGTCTCGGCCCGCCGGGCGGCGTCGACGATCGCCTTGAGCCGCTCCAGCTCCGCCATGAAATGCGAGACGCCGCGCTCGAGCGAGTCCGTCACGCGCATGCTCGTCCAGACCTCGAGCGGCGGCAGCGTGAGCCGCCGCGCGCAGACGGGCGCGCCGGCCTGCGCCAGGACCGCGTTCACGCCGATCGCGCGCAGCAGCGTGCTCTTCCCGGACATGTTCGAGCCGGTCACGAGGAGGAACGTGCCCGGCGGCCCGACGGCGACGTCGTTGCGCACGGCGCTCTCCGGCCGGAGCAGCGGGTGGCCGAGCGCCTCGGCCCGGTAGACGCCCGGGCCGTCCGCGACGATCTCGGGGAACGCCCAGTCCGGGTGGTCGTGCCGGAGCGCGGCGAGCGCGGCGATGGCGTCGGCGTGGCCGAGCGCGTCGATCCAGCCGGCGACGCTCGGTCCCCACGTCGCCTGCCAGCGCTCGAGCGCGGCCAGCGCGTGGAGGTCCCAGAGCAGCACGAGCTGCGCGGGGAGGTAGAACAGCGACGAGAAGCGGACGGCCGCGACGTCGAGGATCCGCTCCAGGCGACGGAGCGCCTCGTGCGCCGGCGTGCCGCCGCCGGTCAGCCGACCGTGGATGTCGCGCAGCCGGGCCGACTCGAAGTTGGCCGCGGCCAGTAGCGCGAAGACGTCGGCGTAGCGGGCGACGCGCTCCTCGCCCGCGGATGCGCGCTCGAAGGCGCGGTGCGCGGCGGGCGTCGAGCGCCAGGACACCAGCGCCGCGGCGAGCATCGAGGCGCCCCACCACGGCGCGTGCAGCACGCCGAGGGCGCTCAGCGTGGCCAGCACAAGCGTCGCGGCCGGGATCACGAACGAGGCGACGCGCAGCGCCGGGCGCGGCGCGAGCCAGGGCCGGTCCTCGGCCCAGGCGATGAAGGTGCGGATGCGCTCCGGGTCGACGCGCCCGATCAGGCGGCCGCGCGCGGCGAGCGTCTCGCGCAGCTCGAGCATCGGCGCCAGCTCCGCGGCCGCTTCCTGCCGGGCGCGCACCTCGGCCGCCGGGGCGGGGCCGAGCAGCCAGGCGTGGAGCGTGGAGCGCCCCGGGGTGGTCGCCGTGCCGCCCAGGAGCTGCGCGACGGACGCGCGGCCCAGGATGTCGAGGTCGGCCGCGTACGGATGCGCCGGGTCGGCCGGCGGCTCCGGGGGGAGCGCCGCCCAGTCCCGGCGCAGTCGCGCCAGCGCGTCCGCCGAGACCCGCGCGCGCTCCTCGAGCCAGCGCTGGTCGCGGCGCGTGCGGGCGTGGGCGCGCACTAGCCCGGCGAACGTGACGAGGAGCGCGAGCCCGAGGCCGAGGAGCGCCCAGCGGAGCGGCGGCGCCGTGTCGTACGCGCCGACGAGCGCGGCGCCGGCCGCGAGGAACGCGACGAGGCGGGCGGTCGAGAGCCGGAGCGCGTGCGCGGCGCGCGCCTCCGCCTGGGCGCGAAACATCGCCGCGCGGCGGGTGTGCAGCGCGGCGGCCGCGTCGACGGATTCCGGGAGGTGGTGGGGCTCGTCCACGGGCGCTCTCGGGCTCGGGTCGCGGCGTCGGGGCGGGGAAGGTGGGTGGCCGGCACCGGACCGGCAAGCGGGGCCGTCGGGGAACGCCCCACACGGCGTGGCAC
>JADGGV010000764.1 GCA_019689775.1 Gemmatimonadota bacterium | reverse complement strand
AACCTCACGCCCCGTTTTCCTGTAGTCCTCTTCGTACCAACCAGTTAGACGGTCGGCCGCCGCGGCGCCGATGGGCGCGGCGGGCGTCCCTCAGCTTCACCACGGAGTACCTCCATGCGACGGACCCTCGGGGCGGCCCTCATCCTCGCCCTGCTGGCGACGCCCGCCGCCGCGGCGGCGTCCACCCCGACGCTCCGCGGATCCCACCGCTCCATGATCCGCCAGAACGCCATTGCCCGGGCGAACGACTTCACGTTCGTGCGCTCCCCGGCGCAGGTGCGGGAGTGGGTGCAGAAGGGCCGGCTCCTGCCGCTCCCCGGCAACGACGCCTATCGCGTGGACGGCGCGTCGTTCCCGTACGCGCGCCCCGAGATCCGCACGTTCGTCGAGCGCCTGTCGTCCCAGTACCTCAGCGGCTGCGGCGAGCCGCTCGTGGTCACGAGCGCGACGCGGCCGCTCGACCGCCAGCCGCGCAACGCGAGCGAGCTGTCCGTGCACCCGGCGGGGATGGCCGTCGACCTGCGCGTCAGCGGCCGCCACGACTGCCGCGCCTGGCTGGAGAACGCGCTGCTCGCGCTGGAAGGGAAGGGGGTGCTCGACGTGACGCGCGAGCGGCGCCCGCCGCACTACCACGTGGCGGTCTTCCCGCAGGCGTACGCGAAGCACGTGGCGGCGCTCCTGGCCGACTCGGCGCGCAAGGCGCTCCAGGCGCGTGCGGCCGCCGTCAGCCTCGCGTCGCCGCCGCCCGCCGCCCGGCGCGCCGCCGCGCACCCCGTCGAATCCAGCGGCGGCGAGCCGGCCTGGGTCGACGCGCTCGCGCTCATCCTCACCGGCGCCATCGCCATCGGCCTCGCGCGCCGCAGCCAGCGCCGCTCGGGGTGACGGCGTCCGCGCCCACCGCCACCCCACGATCGAAGTCACAGCGATAGGAGATCGTGGCGAACCGCCCCGGCGGCCCGCCACGCCCAACCACCGGCGCGGCGCCTCGCCCCCAGGGCGGTCCTCGGGCGGCCGGCCAACGCATGAGCGCGGCCAGCACGCCGTCGCCGCGGCCCACGCCTCCGCCTAGCCCGCCCCGACGATCCGCGCGAGCACCGACTTCGCGTAGTCCTTGTCCCACTGCACCGCGTTCTTCTGCGCGAGCACCTCGACCTCCGTCGTGTTCGCGCCCCGGCTCTTCAGCTCCACCTTCACGTCCATGTCCCCCTTCACGCCGTGGTACTCCCGCTCCCCCCGCTCCGTCTCCGTCTTCGTCGGCGTGATCCCCAGCTCCCGGAACGTCGCCTCCGTCCGCCGCGACGCCTGCGACAGCGGCTGCGACACCGTCGTCTTCGCACCCCGATCCGTCAGGTACAGCGCCGTGCCTGCGCCCGCCGCCCCGCCCACCGCCGCCGCACACGCCGCCAGCAC
>JADGGV010000763.1 GCA_019689775.1 Gemmatimonadota bacterium | reverse complement strand
GCGCGTGAGCGGGAGAGTGGGCGAGTGGGAGGGCGGGAGAGCGCGAGAGCGCGTGCGTGCGAGGGTCGGTGAGTCGGCGGGCGGGAGAGTGGGCGCGCGGCCGACAGCCGGTTCTCCCACTCCCCCGCTCGGCCGCTCGTCACGCGCTGCGCCGGCGCGTCCGCTCCAGGCTCTCGCGCAGCCGCTCGGCGAGGTCGAGGACGGGCGTCGGCCGGGCGGGCGCCGGCGGTTCCAGCGCCTCGGGGATCTCGCCGTGCGCGCGCCGGCGGACCAGGTCGAGCAACTTGGCCCGGAACTCGTTGCGGTAGCGCGCGGGCTCGAACGTCGTGGAGAGGTTGCGGACCAGCTCGACGGCCATGCGGATCTCGCCCTCGCGCAGCCGGGTTTCGGCCGGGAGGTGAAGCTCTGCGGCGTCGATGATCTCCTCGGGGTAGTGCAGCGTCTCGAGCACGAGCGCCTCGCCACGCACCAGCAGGGCGGCCAGGTGCTCGCGGTGCAGCAGCACCAGCTCGGCGACGCCGACCTTGCCGCTTCGCCGGATCGCCTCCCGCAGCATGACGTACATCTCCTCGCCCCCCTCGTCCGGCGCCAGGTAGTACGGCTTGCGGAACAGGACGGGATCGATCTCGTGCGGGTCGACGAAGTCGCGGATCTCGACGGCGCGCGTCAGTCGCGGCGCGGCGTGCTGGATCTCCGCGTCGCTCACGACGACCCACTCGTCGCCCACGCGGAGCGCGCGGACGACCTCGTCCGGCGGGACCGGCCGCTGCTCGGCGGTGCAGATGCGCTGGTTGCCGATCGGCGCAAGGTCGGGCGCGTGCACCAGGCGGAACGGCAGGCGGCGCTCACGCGTCGCCTTGTAGAGCATGATCGGGATGCGGACCAGCTCGAACGCGAGCGCTCCGCGCCAGAGCATCTCCATGGCGTGGCCTCCGGACGCGGAGGTGGACGTGCCGGGCCGACCGGTGGTCCCGGGGCTTCCGACGGGATGCGCGCAAGAGGTGTTCCGGGCGACGGATCGAGGGGCGCCGACGCCTGCGCCGGCGACGGTTCGGCGCGGGCACCGGGAGCGCGGGGGATCGTTGCGGACGGATCGGTTCGGGCGGCTCGATACGGCGTGCGGGCGAAGCCGAGGGACCGACCGACAACGCGCGGATTCAAATGGAGAACGGAATGGTTGTTAGACAGGATTAACAGGATAACATATGATAACAATGAAAAAGATATAACTTCGCGGTGCCGTAGATGGATACATGCTCAAAGTTTGTGCATATTTGTATTAGAATATGAATTCATCTTCTTTCATATGTTAGGCTCCTCGCTGTTTCACATGGGTAGCGGCTGGAGGGGGAGCTTGCCGGCGAGGAGGTAGATGATGCACTTCAGGTTGCGCGTGGAGCGGTCGCCGCGC
>JADGGV010000762.1 GCA_019689775.1 Gemmatimonadota bacterium | reverse complement strand
CGGATATGTGTTTATGTGAATGAGATCGAGCCGCCGGAGGGGCTGCTGGAATTGTAAGGGGGAGAGGCGTGGGAAGCGGCGGGCGGGGAGGCAGGCGCGGAGGCGAGATACCTGTGAGCCTTCCAGCCTGCTAGCCTTCGAGCCTCCGGGCGTTTGAGCCTCGGGCCTCTGCGCCCGCGCCTGGACCGCGACCGCGGCTCGACGCACCGGCGCCCAGGCGGGAAGGCTGGAAGGCCCAACGGGCTGCGCGCCTCCACGCCTTCCTCCGTGCCTGCGGATGCGTGGGCGCGCAGCGAAGCGGATTCCGTGCGGATCAACCTCGTCACGATCTTCCCGGACTTCTTCACGGGGCCGCTGGGCGTGAGCATCCCGGCCCGGGCGGCGAAGGCGGGGCTGGTGGAGTACCGGGTCGTGGACCTGCGGGACTTCACGCACGACCGGCACCGGACGGTGGACGACTATCCGTTCGGGGGCGGGGCGGGGATGGTGATGAAGCCGGAGCCGTTCTTCGAGGCGGTGGAGTGGCTGGCGCCGAAGGGGCCGATCGTGCTGATGTCGGCGCGGGGGAAGCGGTTCCGGCACGAGGACGCGGTGCGGCTGTCGCTCGAGGAGGAGCTGACGCTGCTCTGCGGGCACTACAAGGACGTGGACCAGCGGGTGGCGGAGCACCTGGCCACGGAGGAGCTGTCGCTCGGCGACTTCGTGCTGAGCGGCGGCGAGATCCCGGCGCTGGCGGTGACGGACGCGGTGGTCCGGTTGCTGCCGGGAGCGCTGGGGACGCACGAGTCGGCGGCGAGCGACTCGTTCTACGACGAAGGGCTGCTGAGCCCGCCGTCGTACACGCGGCCGGCGGAGTACCGTGGCCTGCGGGTGCCGGAGGTGCTGTTGTCCGGCGACCATGCGAAGATCGAGGCGTGGCGGCGGGCGGAGGCGGAGCGGCTGACGGCGGAGCGGCGGCCGGACCTACTAGGGACGCACAGCGGCATGCACGACGGGGAGCGGACGACGTAGCCGAACCCGGACGCTCAGGAGAAGAGCCATGGACATTCTACAGGAAGTCGCGAAGCAGCAGCTCCGTTCGGACCTGCCGGCGTTCAACCCGGGGGACACGGTGCGGGTGAACGTGCGTGTGCGCGAGGGCGAGAAGGAGCGGATCCAGGCCTTCGAGGGCGTGTGCATCGCGAGGCAGAACGGCGGGATCCACGAGACGTTCACGGTGCGGAAGATCTCGAACGGGATCGGTGTGGAGCGGATCTTCCCGATCCACTCGCCGTCGATCGAGTCGATCACGCTGGTGCGGGAGGGGCGGGTCCGGCGCGCGAAGCTGTACTATCTGCGGGAGCGGCGCGGGAAGGCGGCGCGGATCCGCGAGAAGCGGCGGGGCTGATCCGGGCCGGGATGAGGTCGCGGG
>JADGGV010000761.1 GCA_019689775.1 Gemmatimonadota bacterium | reverse complement strand
AGCGCCAGCCCGCGGTACGCCCGGCCGATGATCACGTAGCTGTCCAGCGACGCCGGATCGAACGTCAGCGACTTCTCCGCCGCCGGGATCACTTCCTTGTACAGCGGCACGAGCTGCGCGTCGATCGGCTTGACGTCGGCCGGCTTCGCCGCCGCCCGCTCCTTCTCCAGCTTGTCGATCTGCGCGTAGATCGCCTGCGCCAGGTTGTAGGCGTAGTCGCGCGAGTGCGGGTTGATCTCCGCCGCCTTCTTGAACGCCGCCGCCGCCTCGTCGTACTTGCCGGCGTTGAACGCCTCGATCCCGCGGTTCCCCTCCACCTGCGACAGCGTCAGGTCCGCCACCTGCTCGTACTGCTTCCACTGCGCCTGGTCTTCCGGCTTCAGCTTCTCGAACAGCGGCCCGTGCAGGCGCTCCTTCGCGGCGGTGAACGCCTTCGTCGCCTCGTCCAGCTTCCCGGTGTTCGCGTACAGCATCCCCAGGTTCAGCACCGCCTCCGGCCGCTTCGAGTAGATCGACTCCGCCTGCGTCAGCAGCGCCACGGCGGAATCCGCCTGGTTGCGGTCCATCGCCGCGGTGCCGGCCTGGAAGAGCTGAAGCCACGCCTGCTCGCGCGACGCGTCGATCTCGTCCTCGTACTTCGGGTACAGCTCCACCGCCTTCTTGAACGACGCGTCCGCGTCCGCGTACTTCTCCAACCCGAGCTGGATCTGCCCCGCCAGCAGCCAGACCTTCGCGTTCGTCGGGTCCTTCTGCATCCCTTCCTGGAGTGCCGTGAGCGCCTGCTGGTACAGCTCCGGCTTCTGCTGGAGCTGCGCGATCGTCAGCAGCTTCGTGGCATCCTTCGTCCACTTGTTGTCCTTCGGCTCCTGCTGCGCGCGCGCCGCCGCAGGCATCAGGAGCAGCCCGAGGACCAGGGTGCAGGCGAGTCTGGACGAGCGGTTCATTGCCGTTCCTTTCCTTGGTTGAGCTGCCGCCCCGCCGCCGCCGGCGAGGTGCGTCGCCCCTTGAGGTACCACGTTCCGCCGTCTCGGATGCCGGCGCGCGCCAGCCCGGCCGCCCCGCCGGGGGCCTGGCCCGGCGCCGTGGCGCCCGCCGTCCGCTGCTGTCGATTGATGGACTCCGAGAGTGCTGAGGATAAACCGTGGCAATGAGTTGCACAAGCCCTGACGAGCCGCGGGACGGTCTCGCTCAGCCCACCACGAGCCCCTCTGGGCCGCCGCACCGTCGGCCTGGGACTCCGGGCCGCCCCGGGGTGGCGCTCCCGGGAAGGTGGCGCGACCGCTCCGGACCGGCAAGCCGGCCATCGCGGCACCGCCGCGCCCGCCCGTAACGCCATCGGGGCCCCCCCCCGCGCCCCGCCCGGGCCCCCCCCCCCCCGCACCCCACCCCCAACCCCACCCCCCCGGAACAG
>JADGGV010000760.1 GCA_019689775.1 Gemmatimonadota bacterium | reverse complement strand
CTCCGCGTACTCCCGCCCGCCGATCCGCAGCGGCCCGCCGTCGACCGACCGGCTCACGCCCGGCGTCGCCCCCGCCTCCCGCCCCGGCGCCGGCTGCACCTTCATCACGGTCAGATCGAGCGACGCCAGCGCCACCCGCTCCCGTGGCGTCCTCACCGGCGCGGCCGCCGACGCCGCCGCGAGCAGCGGTGGCAGCGACAGGAGCGGCAGCAGCAGCCGAAGCGGCAGCGGCGGTAGGGTCGCGGCGTGCGCGCGGGCGCTGCCGCGCGCGGGGAATTCGGCTCGCCCGGTCATGTTCGGCCTCTCCGTCGGCGCCGCAGATGCAAGGTATATCGGATCCAGTATCCATGGTGGGCGGACACCCCGGGCGACGCAAGGCTCGCGGCCGCGCCCCCAGAGCCGGAGGCGACGGGGGTGGACGCGGGATGGAGATCGAGCGCGGCGTCGAGATCGGGCGCGGGTGCGGGCACGGGATCGAGCGCGAGGTCGAGATCGAGCGGAAGGGCGTTCGCGCCGGCGCAGGGCCGGGCGGTCGGCCGACCCTGCATCGGCCCCCGCGCCGGCGGCGCCTGGAGCGGTTTGTTGGCGAGGCGCGGCGGCGGAGCACCGCGATCCCGCGACGTCCGGGGCAACGGGCGCCCCGTGGCCCGCTCTACCGCCCGGTCACGATCCTCCGGCGTCGCGGGGGCTGCCGGCGTCCTGGCGCAACCGGGCGAGGAGCGCGTCGATCGCCCATTCGACGGCCGCCTGGGCGCTCGCGGCGTCCAGCCCCGCCTCGTCCTGGATCGTCGCCCAGGCGTTCGAGCCGCACAGGCAGGCCAGGACCGCCGCCGCCCGCTCCACCTCCCCGGCCGGCGCGGTCGGCGCCGCGGCGCGAACCGCCTCGCGCATCGCCCGGACCTGCGCCGCGCGGTGGCCGCTGCGGACCGCCCGCCCTGTCTCCGTGCGCAGCAGCGCGCGGGCGAGCGCCGGCCGCCGCTCCAGCCGCGCCGCGGCCGCGCGGAAGCTCGCCGCGATCCCCTCCGGCCCGATCTCGGTCGGCAGCTCCAGCACCTCGGCGCTGATCCACTCGCCCGCGGCGGCGAGCAGCGCCGGCCGACCGGGGAAGTAGCGGTACAGCGTGCGCCGCGACACGCCGGCCTCGCGCGCGAGCTGGTCCATCGTCAGCTCGTCGGCGCCGCCCGCCTCGAGGTGGCTCACGAACGCCTGGAGGATCGCCTCGCGGGCGACGGCGGCCTGCCGCGTGCGCAGTGCTTCGGCCTTCATGTCACATGAGTGCCTTGATGACATAGGTGTGTCAAGGTGCACGTCGGCCGGGGGCCGGAGCGGGCGCTGTCGGCCGCGACGTCGCCTCGCGGCCGGCGCCCGCGCGGGACCCCAACTGGCACACCCGCTGCAACGGCCCCCCGCCCC
>JADGGV010000759.1 GCA_019689775.1 Gemmatimonadota bacterium | reverse complement strand
CCGCGGCCCCCGCCCCCGAGCCCGCATCATCGCCGGTGCCGTAGATCGATTCGCCGTTCCCGCTTCCCCTCCCGAACGGCCGGGGGCGGGGGCGAGAGCGAAAGCGAAGGCGAAACAGAGTTGCCCGACGTCGTCTCAGACGCCGGGGTGCGCCGTTTCCGCGATCTCGGTGCCGTCCTCGCGCGGCAGGATGCGGAAGTCGCCGAAGAGGGTGGGGGCTTCCTGCTGGAGGACGCGGAGGACGGCGACGGCGAGGCGCCGGATCTCGGTTTCGGCGGTGGCGGAGGCGCGCAGCTCGATGAAGTGGCGCCAGGCGCGGGCGTTGCCGGTGACGACGATCTTCGTCTCGGTCGCGTTGGGGAGGAGCGAGCGGGCGGTCTGGCGGGCGCGCTTGCGGCGCAGCGTCGCCTTCGGTTCGTCGCCGACCTGCTGCTCGATGAGGGCGAGCAGCTCGCGGTACTCGTCATTGGCGCGCTCGCAGGAGCGGCGCCAGACCTCGAAGGCGGGCGTGCCCTCGCGGATCTCGGGCGGCAGCACGAAGGCGACGTCGGATTCGTCGACGTAGCGCTGGCTGAGCTGCGAGAAGGAGAGGTGGCGGTGGCGGACGAGCTCGTGGGTGAGCGAGCGGCTGATGCCCTCGAAGAGGAAGGTCCAGACGGCGTGCTCGATGACGCTGCCGTGCTTGACCTCGAGGATGTTCGCGATGTAGTCCGCGTTGGACGTGCGGCCGGCGATGAGCTTGTGGCCGCCCTCGAGGCCGGCATCGGGCCCGAAGCTGAGGTAGCAGATCCGTCCGGCGAACTCGGCGAGGGCCTGGGCGGGCACATCCGTGTCGCTCTGCCAGCGGATGTGCGGGGCGCCGAGGAACTGCTGACGAGCGAGGAGCGTGATCCTGGGCTCGCGGACGATCTGCATCGGGGCGGGCTCCGGCGTCGGGTCCGTGGTCGCCCCCAAGGTACCGGGCGGCGGTGGCGGGCGCCACCCCCGGCGGGAACGGGCCGGTGCGCCATTGCGTAGATGTCCGCCAGGTCACAAGATGCACCGCTCACGACAGCGGAGGGGGAGCATGGCGGAAGCGACGGTGCGGTTCCAGCCGACGCCGAACCCGAATGCGGGGAAGTTCGTGGTCGACCGGCGCCTGGTGGAGGGCCCCGGCTCGCGCTCGTTCGATTCGGCGGCGGCCGCGGCGGGAGACCCGCTCGCCGAGGCGCTGTTCGCGGTGGACGGTGTGGTGGGGCTCTTCATGGCGGACGACTTCGTCACGGTGCTGAAGTCGCCGGCGGCGACGTGGGCGGAGCTGGCGCCGCGCGCGGCGGCGGCGTTGCGGGGGGCGCTGGGGTGAGCGCCGGCTGGTTCGGCCGGGTCGCGGCGTCGCTGGCGCTGCTCGTCGGGCTGGCGGGCGCGCGGGGGGCGG
>JADGGV010000758.1 GCA_019689775.1 Gemmatimonadota bacterium | reverse complement strand
GCCTCCGCCTCCCACCGGTCCCAAACGGTATCACGGGACCGTGAGCCTCAACCCGATGCGGGTCGGCGCGGATGCGGGCCGCATCGCGGAAGAGGTCATCGCGCACCTCGTCGGGCTCGTGGGCGCAAAGGTCCGCGTGACGCTCGAGATCGAGGCGGAAATCCCCGGCGGCGCGAGCGAGAGCGTCGTCCGCACGGTGACCGAGAACGGGCGAGCGCTCAAGTTCGACCAGCAGGGGTTCGAGGCGGAGTAGCGGGCATCAGCACGCGTCGATCGGTAGGCCGGCTGCGCGCCGGCGGAGTGGGTCTCACCGGAACCAGATCCGCGGGGGTGGTGCCATGCGGCTGACGAAGGGTGGGCACGACATCCGGACGGTGCCCGAGTGGCGCGAGTTCGCGCCCCCGGAGTACCCGGACCGCCAGTGGCAGCCGGGGCATAGCGCACTCGAGCTTGCCGCCGCATGGTGCGGTGGAGGGGCTCCCGCGGTCCCGCCCCAGCTCGCCGACCTGCTCGAGTCGCACGAGGACACCCGGGGCTGCACGATCGTCGAGGGTTTCCCGGAGCTTCCGAATCGGGAAGATCCGCACCGTTCTCGGGCCGCCCGCGTCGTGATCGTCGGCGGTGAGGCCCGCCAGGGAACGCTCGGCGCCTGACGGCGGCCGTGGGGGGGCGCCCAGCCTGCCCGGTGGCGCGGTACCCGGCCGCCCGAACCCCGACATCCCCTGAACACCGGAGGCCAGGATGCTCACCGAGTCGGCCCTCGAGGAACGGAAATGGGGGCCGTTCCCCGTCCTTCACAAACTGCTCGGGTCGAAGCGCTCGTCCGGCCGCCGCTACGGCTTCACATCCATATCGGACAACGTATTCGAGGAGATCCGCCGACTCTCCGACATCGCCGAGCTCGCGCTCGAGAACGAGTCGGATCTGCTCGAGGCCGTTCGTGACGATCCCGAGTTGCGCGAACGGACAGCGTATGAACTGCACCACCTACGGCATCGCATCGTGGAGCTCACGCACGCGTTCGACGACGATATCCGGGAGCTCGAAAGGCTGTGGGAAGAGGTGCATCGCGGCGGACGAGCGGACTGACGTGGAGCAGTCCAGGTGGTCGACCGACGCCCGCAACCCGGCGCGCCGTGGTTACCCCCGCCCAAGGGGATGCCGATGACTTCCGCCGTGCCGTTCCCCGCGCCCTCGCGGCGCGATCCCCGTGACCTCTCGTTTCTGTTATCAGATTCGATCCTGTTCATCCTGTCCAAATGACGCTGTTGCCGTTGGCGGCGGATCCGCGTCACCCGGTGCGATAGCCCTCACCGCCCCGGCTCGCGTCTGGCCGCGCGGCCCGGCCCCTCCCGGCCCGTCCCGTCGGCGGCAGGCCTGACCGGAGCTCACCTCTCCGTGGGTCGGCCCGCCAC
>JADGGV010000086.1 GCA_019689775.1 Gemmatimonadota bacterium | reverse complement strand
CACCCCCGTGCGGGCCGCGGTCCGGGTGGCGGCTCCCGTCGCGCTGGCCGGCTCAGGCCGCCAGCTCGACCGACGCGGCCGGCGCCGGCGCCGCCCGGCGCGCGAGGACGGCGCGGTTCGCCGCCAGGCCGACGACGGCGCCCACCCCGACCGCGGCGAGCGACGCGGCGAGCGACGGCTTCACGGCCATGGCGAACACGACACCCAGCGCCACGCCCGTGTTCATCCACGAGAGCGCCGAGGCGACGGGGTCGTTCAGCGCCGCGCGCGCCCGCTCCACGTCGTCCGCGCCCAACCGCGCCAGCGCGCGGCCGGCCCGCGCGCCGCGCGCGCCGAGGACGGGGCCACTGAGCAGGAGGTAGACGGCGCCGGCGAGCCCGGCCTCGACCCAGCCGGTGTGCCAGCTCCAGGGGCTCCGGGTGCTCACCATGTACGCGCCGGTCGCGATCAGCGTCAGCGTGGCGATCGGGAAGAACCGCGCGGTCGAGCCCAGCAGCCGGTGCCATTGCCGCGCCTCGACCACGGTCACGGCGCTGCGGCGCCGGACGTCCGCCAGGTGCACCACCGCGGCGGTGGCGGACGCCGCCACCAGCGCCAGGAGATGGATGTACAGCGCGATGTGGTATCCGATCATGGTTCGTTCACCGAGGGCCGTAGGGCGTCGTACATTTCGCCAGCGAGGATAGCGGGCGCGACGCGCGGTGGCATGGGTCGATTGACTCGGGTGGCGTCGGCGGGTGAGTCGACGGCGGGTGTTTTGGACGCCGAGGTGCTTGGGTTCCCCGACCGCGGGAGGCGCGGGGCGGCGCGGCCTCGCGATCGACGGTCAGCTCGCCCGCAGGTAGCGGCAACCGGCGTCCTGCGCGTGCAGCGCGGCGAAGACGCCGGACGGCTGCAGGATCACGCCCGGCACGAGCGCGGCGAGCGCCTGCTTCCGCGCCTCGTCCGGGGGCACGTGCTTCTTCTTCGCGACCAGGTCGACCATGTTGCCGAACGCGAGGTCGCAGCCGAGCACGATGCCGCCGCGGGCGATGAACCGGTCGAGCGCGGCGTCGTCGCGCTTCGCCGGCGTCCCGCCCCCCGCCGCCGAGAGCACCGGGTTCCGGTTCGTCGGCTTCCGCGTGTCCGGATCCCGCATCCCGTTCCTCTTGCCGAGCTCGTAGCGGTCCCAGAACGCCTGCTGCATGGCCAGCACGATCGCCTTGTGGCGCAGCACGATGACGGCCGAGACGTCGTCGGGCTGCGCGCCGAGCACCCCCTGGCACTGCTTCCCCCACATCGACGCGCGCCAGACGCCATGGCCGCCCTCGATCTCGGGTACGTCGAAGACCGCGCGGTACTTCCCCTTGATGCGATCCACCCAGCTCAGGTCCCACTCCGAGGGACCGCCCGGCCGTTCGGCCTCCAGCCCGCGCAGCACGTCCGGCGTGAACGGCAGCACACCCGCCACGGCGCCCGTGGCGACGCGCGCGAGGAAGTCACGACGGTCGTGGCTCATCGGAAGCTCCAGGCGATGGATCCGGGTTTCCGCCGCAACCGACGGGGGCCGCGGGCGTGGCGGACAGAGTAGCCGGGGAGGTGGCGGGGCGGCAACGGCAGTGCGTCCCCGCATTCCTCGCGGATCCCACCCGTCTCCCCCCCGCGCCGATGGGATTGCGCCTCCGAGCCTCCGAGCCTCCGAGCCTCCGAGCCTCCGAGCCTGTCACCCTCCGGACTCCCGCCCCCGAGGCCTTCGCGCCTCCTGCCCCTGCCTCTGTGCCTCGGCATCACCCGCCCGCGGCCGTTCACGTGTCGAGTCACGCTCCATCCGCTCCATCGCTTTCGCGAGTAGCACTAGGTTGGCGACGACGCGCGCCGCGAGGTCCCGCGCCTTCGCCACCTCCTCCTCGGCGACGAGTCCGACATCCACGAGGTTGTCCAGGATCCCGGCCGTTTCCGTCGCCGACCGGCGAGCCATGCGATAGAACCGAGCCTTTTCCCGCGCGGCGAACTCACCGGCGCCCTCGGCGATGTTGAGCGAGACCGACGCGGCGGCGCGTCGGAGCTGATCCGCGAGGTCGCTTCGGCCGGAGGGCAGCGAGGCTAGGATCGCGGCGCAGGCGACGTTCAGTTGCCGGGCGGCGCCATAGACTCCCATCCGGTCGTGGTCGAAGGCGGGTGAAGGCATCGGCGGGTTCCCATCAGGCTCGAGGTGAAAGGCGCCGGACGCGAGACGCAGCGGGCAGGCGCTGCGAGGCATGAGCCACGAGGCACGTGCCCTCGAAGGCGCACGGTCCGGAGGCGGGAAGGCTGAGAGGCTCGGAGGCGCTCCGCCGCGCACGGGCCCGCATCGTCGGCGCCCCGGCCCGGCGGTGCTCCCGGGTGCGCGCGCTTATCGATCCTCGTCGCCGTGGGTGGGCGACGCCATGTCGGCGTGGGCGTGGCTCCGGCACAGGGTGCGCGCCGAGATCTGTCCAGCCCGCCCCCGCCCCGCTAAACTTCCCGGCTCCCAAGCATCCGTAACCGCTCGCTCGGCAGATTCGGCAGATGTTCTTCTCGCTCCTCGCCGCGTTCCAGCTCGTGACCGCCCCGCCCGCCCGGCCGCCGTCGGAGGTCTACCGCGGGCGGGAGAACGAGGTCGTGGTGCGCACGCCCCGGATCGAGGACGGGGAGATCGAGCTGGACGGGCGCCTGGACGAGCCGGTGTGGGGGCGCGCGGCGCTGCTGACCGGGTTCTCGGAGTACGAGCCGGTCGACGGGATGCCGGCGGAGGACTCGACGGAGGTGTTGGTCTGGTACTCGCCGAACGCAATCTACTTCGGCATCCGCGCGCACGAGCCACACGGCGCGCCGCGCGCCACGCTGGCGGACCGCGACAAGATCGACGGCGACGACTACATCCAGATCCTGCTGGACACGTTCCACGACGGTCGGCGCGCGCTCGTCTTCGGCGTGAACGCGTTCGGCGTGCAGTCGGACGGGATCCGCAGCGAGGGTGGCGGGAACGCGGGGCGTAGCAACGACTTCAGCGGTCTCGACCTGTCGCCGGACTTCCTGTACGAGTCGAAGGGCCGCCTGACGGAGGACGGCTACGAGGTCGAGCTGCGCATCCCGTTCAAGAGTCTGCGCTACCAGTCGGTGCCGGTGCAGTCGTGGGGGATCCAGGTGCTGCGCAAGGTGCAGCACTCGGGGCACCAGCAGACGTGGACGCCGGCGCGCAAGGGCGCCGCGTCGTTCATCGCGCAGAGCGGGACGCTGGACGGGCTGCGCGGGCTGCACCGCGGGCTGGTGCTGGACCTGAACCCGGTGGCGACGACGAAGGTGGCGGGCGCGCCGGCGGAGCCGGAGCCCGGCTGGAGCTACGACGCGACGCCGGAGCTGGGCGGGAACGTGCGCTGGGGGATCACGTCCAACCTGACGCTGAACGGCACGGTGAACCCCGACTTCTCGCAGGTGGAGGCGGACGCGGGGCAGCTCGTGACGGACCCGCGGCAGGCGCTGTTCTTCGCGGAGAAGCGGCCGTTCTTCCTGGACGGGATCGAGCAGTTCCAGACGCCCGGGCAGTTGATCTACACGCGGCGCATCCTGAACCCCGTCGCCGCGGGGAAGGTGACGGGGAAGCTCGGCGGGCGGACGGACGTCGGCTTCCTGTCGGCGGTCGACGAGGTCACGGAGGCCGACGGCCGGCTGCACCATCCGGTCTTCAACCTGCTGCGCGTGCGCCGCGACGTCGGCGCGCAGTCGACGGCGGGGCTGGTGTACACGGACCGGACCGAGGGCTCGAGCTTCAACCGCGTCGCCGGCGCGGACACGCGCATCATCTTCAAGCAGCTCTACTACGCGGAGTTCCAGAGCGCGGTCAGCTTCACGGGCGACGGCGAGTCCACGCGCGCCGCGCCGGCCTGGCAGGCGACGCTGGACCGTACCGGCCGGCATTTCGGCTTCCACTACACGGTCTCGGGCACGCACCGCGACTTCGAGGCGCAGAGCGGGTTCCTGGACCGCACCGGCGTCGCGCAGGCGAAGGTGTTGAACCGCTTCACGGCGTTCGGGCCACAGGGCGGGTTGCTCGAGAACTACACCGTGTACCTGAGCCTGGACGGGCGCTGGGAGTACGACCGCTTCACGGCCGGCCGCGTGCCGGACGACATGAGCTTCAGCGCGAACAACAACTTCTCGCTGCGCGGCGGCTGGCACGCCGGCGCGCAGGTGTCGATCGGCTCGTCGCGCCTCCCGACCGGGCTCTATGACGGCTACGCCGCGCTGGTCGGCGCGGGCGGCGCGGCCGACACCGTCGCCTTTGGCGGCCGCGAGCGCATCCCCGGCGCCAGCGTGCAGCTCTCGCTGAACACGCCGCAGTTCCAGCGCTTCGCCGGGAGCGTGTCCGTGACCGGCTCGCGCGACGTCAACTTCGACGAGTGGGCGCCGGCCTACATCGGCCTGGCCGACGTGAGCGTCGACTGGCGCCCGACGGAGCGCGTGCGCGTCAACGCCCGCTACCTGCACCAGCGCTACGTTCGTGTCGACGACCACTCCGTGGCGCACCTCCACTCGATCCCGCGCCTCAAGGTCGAGTACCAGCTCGCGCGCCCGATCTTCCTGCGCTTCGTCGGCCAGTACGACTCCGAGTGGCGCGACGCGCTGCGCGACGCGGACGGCCGCCCGATCCTCGTCGCCGGCGACGACGGCGTGCTGCGACGCAGCGTGGAGATGCGGCGCAACGACTTCCGCGCCGATTGGCTGTTCTCCTACCAGCCGAACCCCGGGACCGTGCTGTTCGCCGGCTACGGCAGCAGCCTGGCCTCCGACGCGTTCACGCTGCGCGACTTGCGCCGTGAGAGCGACGGGTTTTTCTTCAAGATCAGCTATCTCTTCCGGATGTAGCCCGCGGGCGGGCCGGTGCCGGCCCGCCACCGCAAGGCCAGCCCGGCTCCGCCCATCCGATCCCCCCGGCCCAGGAGCACGATGGGTATGGCCTGCCTCGACCGCCGGGCCGCGCTCGCGGCCCTGACCGCCGCCACACTTGCCTCCGTCGGCCTCGCCCACCCCGCGCACGCGCAGGGGCGGAACAGCGCTCGCTCGCCCACGGACACCGCGAGCGCCGCTGCGCCCGGCCACGGCGCCCGCCCGCGCGCCGACACCGCCGTCGTCGAGCTCGCGCCGCTCGAGGTGCAGGGCTCGATCATCCCGGTGGCCGCGCCGCGCATCGGCTCCGGCGTGCCTGCGCGCGTGCAGATCCTCTCGCGCGAGCGGATCGAGGCGTGGGAGCCGCGCATCCTCCCCGACGTGATCGCCGCCGAGGCCGGCGTCTCGCTCTACGACGACCTCGGCGCGCCGTCGAAGCTGAACCTGACGACGCGCGGCTTCAGCGCCGGCCCGACGGTCGGCCTCCCGCCCGGCGTGTCCGTCTTCCTCGACGGCGTGCGGCAGAACGAGGCGGACGCGCAGGAGGTGAACTTCGACCTGCTGCCGATGGAGCACGTGCGGCGCGTCGAGCTGCTGAGCGGGACGGCGTCGCTGCTCGGCCCGAACTCGCTCGGCGGCGCGATCAACCTGATCACCGACCGGGGCGAGGGCCCGCCGCACGGCGAGGTGGAGGCGTCGCTCGGCGCGTACGGCGAGTACGCCGGGCAGGCGGCGTTCAGCACGCTGGCGCGCGGCTGGGAGACGTACGTGAGCGGCGGCTGGGGGCGCGAGCGCGGCTGGCGCGACGCCACGAGCGCGCGGCAGTACAACGGTTTCGCGAACCTCGGCCGCACCGGCGAGCGCCGCGGCTTCCGCGTGCAGGCGTTCGCCGCGCGCGCCCGCGCGCGCACGGCCGGCTCGCTCCCGGAGAGCATCTTCGCGCTCCGCCCCGCGACGAACTTCACGGCCGGCGACTACGAGGACCTGCACACCGAGCAGCTCTCGCTCTCCGGCTACGCGCCGCTCGGCCCCGGCCGCGCGTCGCTCACCGCCTACGCCCGCCGCTTCGGCGCCGAGCGCTTCAACGTCAACCAGCCGCCGGACGACGACGTCCTCGCCCGCACCGACAACCGCACGCTCGGCGCGACCGCCGACTGGCGCTGGGCCGCCTCCGAGAGCGGCGCCGGCCTCGCGCTCCGCGCCGGCCTGGATGGCGCCGCGAGCTGGGTCCACGCGCGCATCTTCGGCGTGCCACCCGCGGGCGCCGACGGCGGGGAAGGGAGGACGCTCACGACGGACGTGCGCAGTCCCGGCTACGACATCGCCGGCTACGCGCTCGCGGACCTGCGCCTCGGCCGCGCCACGTTCTCCGGCGGCGCGAGGTACGACCTGATCCGCATCCCGTTCCGCGACCTCCTCGATCCGGCCGAGGATGCGACGCACACGTTCCACCGCCTGAGCCCGCGCGGCGGCGCGAGCCTCGACCTGGGCGGCGGCGCCTCCGTCTACGCGTCCGTCGGCAAGAGCTTCCGCGCGCCCGCGATCCTGGAGCTGGGCTGCGCCGACCCCGAGGCGACGTGTCCGCTCCCGTTCGCGCTCGGCGACGACCCGCCGCTAAAGCCGGTGCGCGCGACGACGTACGAGCTGGGCGCGCGCCGTGTCGCCGGCGCGCTCGTGCTGAGCGGCTCCGTGTACCGCAGCGAGGTCCGCGACGAGATCTTCTTCGTCGCCTCCGAGCGCGCGCTGCTGTCCGGGTACTTCACGAACCTGGACCGCACGCGGCGGGAGGGCGTCGAGCTGTCGGCGGAGGGCGCCGTCGGCGCCTGGCTGTCGTGGTACGCGAACTACGCGTTCACGCGGGCGACGTTCGAGTCCCCCGTCGCCATTTTCACGATCCGCTCCGAGGACGAGTTCGAGGACAGCCCGCTGGCGGGGGAGAACGACGTCGAGCCCGGCGACCGGCTCCCGCTCGTGCCGGAGCACCAGGCCAAGGCCGGCGCACTGCTGCGCGCCACGCCCGGCATCTCGCTCGGCCTCGACCTCCGCTGGATCGGCCGGCAGTGGCTCCGTGGCGACGAGGCGAACGAGACCGCGCCGCTCCCCGCCTACGTCGTCGCCAACGCCCGCGCGGGCGTGGAGGTCGGCCCCTGGGAGCTGGCCGCCACGGTCACCAACCTGCTCGACTCCAGGAAGGCGATCTTCGGCACGTTCAACGAGAACCGCCGCACCGGCGAGCTGGAGCGGTTCCTCACGCCGCTGAACGCGCGCGCGGTGAAGCTGACGCTGCGCCGCGCGATCGGGCGGGGTGGGGAGGAGGACGGCGGGTGAGGGCGGTTCCGTCGGTGTGGGAGCGGAGCAATCCCGGGACACCTACGAGGAGAGTCGTTGGGACAGGGTCCCCAGGCAGTCTCGGGAGCGTGGGTGCGCGTCCTGACCAACGGGGTCCCGCACTCGGGCGCGGCCGGTTGGCATCGCGGACGACGCGCTCGGGGCTCGGTCTGGCCGGCGAGCGGATCGACTCGGGCCTGAAGGGGCGGCACGGTGGCTTCCAGCGTGTCCGCCGTCCGCGCTCGCGCGTCAGAAGACCTCGAACGCCCGTTCGCTGGTTGCTTTGACGCTGGTCTCCAGGTTCGTGACACTCACTCGCAGTCGATACCACCCCGGCTTCATCTGCACCGTGAGGCGCCTCAGCTCCTGGACCACGCCCGGCATCGCGTATTCGGCCTCTCCGCCGAAGCGGAGCGCGATGTCGACGGGTGGGCCGCCGAGGAGCGACCGTAGGCGCGTCCAGAGCCCCGGCCGATGTACGGCGACGATCCGGATCTCTGTCCGATACCGCGTGGCCTTCGGCAGCCCGTAGATCTCGCAAAAAAACGTGAACGGCCTTTTTGCCGGGACTCTGCGGGGCGGGAGCAGTGTGAGGCTGACCGGTCCACGCGTCCAGGTCCCCCCCTGTCGGGGAGAGCGAAGGCGATGTCGCTCAGCGCGAGGCGGTCGCCGGCGAGGTCGGGGACCTGCAGCGATCCGCCGTAGCTGGTCCGGGCCTCCGGCGCAGCGAGGGCGTCGCGCACCGTGATTCGATGCGTGCCGTTCGCCAGTCGGGGGAGGACGAGTCGCACGTGGGCGTTGATCAGGTCGCTTTCCGTGAGCTGCTTACGAGACCGGAAGACGAGCGTCGTGTCGAGGCGCTCGAATCGGCCGGCGGCCGAGGCAAAGGCGACGATGGAGACCCGCGGCGCGTACAGCACCGCCTGTCCGCTGGGCCGCGCTGTGAGCCGTCCGGCCGGGATCGCGAGCGCGGCGGTGAGCTCGACCTGGCCGTTCGGCCCGCGGAACGCCAACAGGTCGTAGTGGAAGGGGCGCTCGCGTTCGGCAGGCGCGACATAGTTGCCGGCGGCGAGCGCTTCGCGCGTGGTTCGTCCGACCTTGACATCGAGTTCGCGGGACCGGGCATCGATCGCGGCGATGTCGTGCAGGAGACCCGTGCCGCTATGCTGGAGGATCGCGAAGGCTTGCTCGGGTGTGGGTGCATTCACATCCTGCACCTCCCGCGCGGCCCTCTCGAGCGCCGAGAGCATCGTGGCGTAGACGGGCTCGAAGCGGGCACGCTCCTCGAGCAGCTCGCGCAGGGTCTCCATCCCCTTCTCCGAGGACAGCCAGTCCACGACCATGTCGCGGTCGAACGCTCTCGGCGGGGGAACCAGCAGCTCGCAGCGGTCGGAGACCAGCCGGAAATCGCTCGCCCCCCGCAGGTGGCCGAAGTGGAAGACCCGGCGCCCTCCCTCGACACGCGTGTACACCCACGACTCGTTCGGACGGACACCTTCGGCCACCGTGCGGATGACCTGGTCCGGCTCGCCGTAGCGGACGTACACGACGCCGCGCTCGTCGAACGGGCCCTGGATCTGGGGGGCGAAGCCCGCCGCGAGCGCGGCCCCGAGCGGGGGCGTCCAGCGCCCGCCCGTGCGCCGGTACCGCCGATGCGCGAGCGCCAGCCGACGCTGGTGCTCCGCGAGTAGCTCGACGAGCGGGAGCCCGTTGCGCACCGCGCGGAGATTCCAGAAGCGCGTGAGCCACCGGGCCCGCGCGCGGTCGTCGGGGAGCGCCTGCCAGGCCGCAAGCTCGTCCGGCGAAAGCAGGGGAAGTACGTCCGCCAGGAAGCGCGGCGCCGCCGCGGCGCTCAGCGAATTCAGCGCCTCGAGGTAGAGCTCGCTCCCCTCGGCCTCGCGCGCGGGCAGCCGCAGGAGTGCGACCGCCCGCGCGTGGAGTGCGCTCGGACGGTCTGCCCCCGTAGCAAGCGCCGCCCGCGCGGCGCCGTCGGCCGCCTCGAGATGCCCGAGCGCCGCCTCCACCTCCGCATCCGCGAGCCAGACCTCGGGGCTCGCACCTCCCGCCTCGATGACGCCGGTGAGCGCGCTCTCCGCCTCCGCGAGGCTTCCGCCGTCGCGAAGAAGCAGCGCGAGCCGGGCGAGCTCGAGCGCCGCCGGGGCGAAGCCCGGGCTCGACCGCAGCGCCGCGCGCAGGCCGAGCCGGGCCTCCTGCTCGGCGAGGCTCGCCACGAACTCCACGCGCACGCCGTCATCGCGGGTCGGCGAGCGGCCGGCACGAGGTTCGTGGAGCGCCGCCATGGCGAGACGGAAGCCCTCCGGCGCGCGTTCGGTGCCCGGCCTCGGCACGGGTGCCCCGGTCGCCGCGAGATCGAGGTCGGCCCACGACGTCGTGCCATCACGGATGCGGACCGTGTGTCGACCGGAGGAACTGCGTGAAGCGAGTCCAGGCGCGGATGCGTGAGCGAGACCGTGTGCGTCCCGACGGGGACGGACTCGAAGCGGTACCGGCCAAGCGAGTCCGTCTCCGTGGCGAAGCTCGTATCGCCAACGAAGACGCGCGCGCCGCGGAGCGGCGCCCCGCGAGTCCGGTCGTACACCCACCCGGCGAGGCTTCCGGCGGCGGCGCGAGGCTGGGAGGTGGCTTCGTACCGCACGGTGACCTGGGCCGACTGTGCCGGCGCCACACTCACGGCGAGAGCGAGGAGCCCGAAGGCGGCCGGGAGAATCCGTGGCACGCGACCGCGATGGAATGCCCGAGCAAACATGCCGGTTCCTCCAGGAAGCTCACTCAACACCAGCCGTCCGTCGGCGGGCGGCATCGGTGCAGGCCAGCCGACCCGTTACGACGCGGTTTGGAGTAGTCACCCCCTACCGGCTCCCGTCCAGCTTCTCCTTGACGTATCCCCAGAGTAGCGGAACAGCCGTCGTCGACCGGGTGATGATCTTGGCGCGAACCGAGTACCCTCGTCGGAGCCGCCGGGGATCGAGGGTGGCGACCGCCGTCGAATCGAGTTCGACCACGACGCGATAGACACGCCCCACCCCCCGTTGGTCCGATCGTGATGTAGGCTCGGCGGCGATGTGCGTTAGCCGGCCGTCCACGAGGTTGCGTGAATCGGCGATGAAGGCCCGGAGCTCCAGCCGCTGTGCAAGATCATCCAAGCGCGCGAGCGGCTGACCGGCAACGACTCTATCTCCCGTGCGAACGAGAACCTCCCTGATCAAACCGGGATCTCGGCTTCGGATGGGCCAGACAATGGTGGGCTCGATGGCTCCGCTCGCGTCGACGATCTCGTCGACTTTGACGAACGAGGCGATTCCCAAGAATAGAATCAGAAGCACCGCGAACACCAGCATGATCGCCGACACCGGATTCCGCAACGCGGACTCTCCGCCAATCCAGCCGTCCGTTAACGGCGGGAGCCGCGGGGCGACCAGGTGGCCGTCAGCGCGTGACCGTTCACTGGCCAGCGGCTTTCATGTCGCGTTTTCGTCTCCGGAGAATGCCAAGAAACCGGCTGCGCGGGCTTACGAGCGCCATCTCACCCCTGAGGCCGCCGAGGTCGCGATCGTCGCGCGGAGCTTGCTCTGCTGCGCGGACCCGCTCCTGCTGCATGCCGGATGCTCGCCGGGGCGGGCGAGAACTGAAGCCGACACGGGTCAACCGAGCGCATCATCGGCCCGCTACTCCTGGCCGGTTCCGAGGCTTCAGCCCTGGACCACGGTTCCGACGAACGTGATCTTGGGGCCGCTCCGGGTGAAAATCATCAGCGTGGAGCCCCCGACCGTGAGGGACTGGCCGGGCTGCGGCAACGTTGTGGGCGGGGGCG
>JADGGV010000085.1 GCA_019689775.1 Gemmatimonadota bacterium | reverse complement strand
CCGCCCCACCGGTGAGTCGCCCGTGAGCGAGCCCCCGCCGTACCTCGCCCTCGACACGTCGACGCCGGTCGGCAGCATCGCCGTCGGGCGGGCCGGGCGCCTCCTCGCCGAGGTGGTGCTCGGCGTCGCCACGCGCCACGCCGAGTCGCTCCTCCCGGCCGTCGACTTCGTCCTCGCCCGCGCCGGCGTGCGGCCCGCCGACCTGGCCGGCATCGTCGTGGCCGGTGGGCCCGGCTCCTTCACCGGCATCCGCATTGCCGGCGCGGCGGCGAAGGGCTTCGCGCGGGCGCTCGGCGTGCCGCTCTTCGCCTACTCCGGGCTGCTCGCGCTCGCCGCGGCCAGCGCGTCGGCGGACCGGCCGGTGTGCGCGCTCTTCGACGCGCGGCGCGGCGAGGTCTACTCCGCGTGCTACGCGTTCCCCGGCCTCGCCGCCGTCGAGGAGCGCCTCGCGCCGGCGCCGCGCCCGCTCGGCACCGTGCTCGCGCTGCTGGCCGACGCCGCGCCGCTCTACGTCGGCGACGGCGCGCTCGCGCACCGCGCGGCGATCGAGAGCGCGGGCGGGCTCGTCGCGCCGGCGCACATGGCGGCGCCACGCGCGGGGGCGCTGCTCTGGCTCGCGGATGTCCACCCCGCGGGCCTCGTCCGGCACCCCGAGGCGTGGGAGCCGGAGTACCTGCGACCCTCCGGCGCGGAGCGAAACGCGGCGTGCGGCTGATGGAGGATGGGCGGATCCGCCCGATGAGCACCGCCGATCTCCCGCGGGTGATGGAGATCGAGTACGCGTGCTACACCATGCCGTGGAACGAGACGACGTTCCGCGGCCTGCTGCGGCGCAGCGACGCCGACCTCTTCGTGCTCGAGGCCGACGGCGTCGTCGCCGGCTACGCCGTCTTCTGGTCGGTCCTCGACCAGGGCGAGCTCGGCAACGTCGCCGTCTCCCCCGAGTGGCGGCGCCGCGGCTTCGCGCGCCGTCTCCTCGATGCCGTCACGGCCCGCGCCCGCGAGCGGCGCATCCGCGAGGTGTTCCTCGAGGTCCGCGTCTCCAACCTCCGGGCGCAGCACATCTATCGCCGCTACGGCTTCCGTGAGGTCGGCCGCCGGCGCAACTACTACATGGAGCCGGTCGAGGACGCGCTCGTCATGCGCAAGGACCTCGATCCGGACGCCCCGACCCTCGCAACGGACTGAGCGATGGCCCAATTCCCCGAGTACCGCCCGCGCCGGCTGCGCCGCACCGAGACGCTGCGCCGCCTGGTGCGCGAGACCCGCGTCTCCGTCGACGACCTGATCCTCCCGCTGTTTGCCACCGTCGGGCAGGGCGTCCGCAAGCCGATCGGCTCCATGCCCGGCGTCTTCCAGACCTCCGTCGACGAGCTGGTGCGCGACGCCGCCACCGCCGCCGAGCTGGGCGTGCCCGCCGTCCTGCTCTTCGGCATCCCCGACCACAAGGACGAGACCGGCTCCAGCGGCGAGGACCCCGACGGCCCCGTGCAGCGCGCCGTCGCCGCGCTCAAGCGCGAGCTGCCGCAGCTCGTCGTCATCACGGACGTCTGCCTGTGCGAGTACACGTCGCACGGCCACTGCGGCCCGGTCCGCGACGGCGAGGTCCAGAACGACGAGGCGCTCGAGCTGCTCGCGCGCCAGGCGCTCTCCCACGCCCGGGCCGGCGCCGACATCGTCGCGCCCAGCGACATGATGGACGGCCGCGTGGCCGCCATCCGCCAGACGCTCGACGAGGAGGGCTTCGCCGACGTCGCGATCCTCTCCTACGCCGCCAAGTACGCCTCCGCGTTCTACGGCCCGTTCCGCGAGGCCGCCGAGAGCGCGCCGCAGTTCGGCGACCGGCGATCCTACCAGATGGACCCGGCCAACGCCGAGGAGGCGCTACGCGAGGTGCTGCTCGACATTGACGAGGGCGCCGACATGATCATGGTCAAGCCGGCGCAGGCGTACCTCGACGTCATCTGGCGCGTCAAGGAGCTGACCGGCTACCCGCTCGCCGCCTACCACGTCTCCGGCGAGTACTCCGCCATCCTCGCCGCCGGCCGGCTCGGTTGGCTCGACGCCGACCGCGCCATGGAGGAGGCGCTCACCGCGATGAAGCGCGCCGGCGCCGACATGATCATCACGTACTGGGCGACGGAGTTCGCGCGCCGGCAGCGGGCGCGGTAGCGCCCGCCGCGCCGTGGCGCGGAGTTCGATTGACAGCGCCAAACATCCGGCGTACCTTGGCCGCCCTACCCGGGGCCTCAGCCCGCACCGGCCACGCATGAGCCGAAGCCTGAACAAGGTGATGCTGATCGGGAACGTCGGCGCCGATCCGGAGCTCCGGACGACGCCCGGCGGCCGCCGCGTCGCCACGTTCTCGCTCGCGACCGGCCGGCGGTTCACGAGCCGGGATGGGCAGCAGCACGAGAAGACCGAGTGGCACCGGATCGTGGCCTGGGACCGCCTGGCGGAGACGGCGGAGCGGGCCGTCCGGCGCGGCGAGCCGGTCTACGTGGAGGGGCGGATCGAGTATCGCAGTTGGGAGGACAACGCCGGCCGGACGCGGTACGCGACGGAGATCGTCGCCGACGACCTGCTCGTGTTGGGCCCGCGCGGCGAGGCGCCGCCCCCCGCCTGGCCGCCGCGGGACGCGGCGGCGGAGCCGGAGGGCGAGTCGCGCCGAGGTCGGTCGTGACACGGGCGTCGCCGTCGACGCCCCGGGGCGGCGCTTCGGATCCGTAGCGAGCGGCCGATACTGAGGAGAAGCCGGACAGACCGTCCGGCCGGTTGGATGCTGCCTCAGGAGACCCCGTGAAACGCTCGATCCCGACCTCGATCCGGCGGCTCGTACCCGGCGCGGCGTACGTCGCCGCGCTCGCGGCCGCGGCGCCGCTCGGCGCGCAGCAGCAGGCGGATTCCACGCAGGCGGGCCGCAACCACGAGGTGCGGCGGGGCGACACCCTCTGGGACCTCGCGCGCCAGTACCTCGGCGATCCGTTCCAGTGGCCAAGGATCTACGAGGCGAACCGCTCGCGGATCAAGGACCCCCACTGGATCTACCCGAACCAGCGGCTCTTCATCCCGGGCGTCGGGTGGGTACAGGCGAAGGCCGCGCCGGGCGAGGCGGCCGTGGCGGCGGCGCCGGTCGCGGAGGCGGACGGCGGGCGCGACCCGAGCGGCCAGCCGCGCACGCGCTTCTTCCCGCGACCCAGGGCGGAGGAGCGAGTGCCCGCGCCGGAGGAGCTGCCGGCCGTCACGCGCCGGGAGATGCTCGCCACGCCGTGGCTCGGCGACACCGCGTCGCTCCAGGTGGTCGGCGAACTCCTCGAGGGCGTCGATCCGCGCACCGGCGGCGGGCGGCTGGCGCAGCAGTTCGAGGTGCAGGACCGCGTCTACCTGCGCTACGGCCCGGCCGGGCGGCCGGCGGTCGGCGACCGGCTCCTCCTGGTGCGGCGCGGTGCGGCGGTGCCCGGCTGGGGCTTCGTCCTCGAGCCGGTCGGCGTCGTCGCCGTCGAGCGCACCGCGCACGACGTGATGACGGCGCGCCTGGTCGAGCAGTTCGGGCCGGTGCTCGAGACGGTCAAGGCGATCCCGCTGCCCGACTTCGCCGACGCGCCGCTCGCGACCGAGCCGGTCCGCGACGGGCCCGTCGGCCGGATCGTGCAGCTCGCGCGGCCGGGGCCGCTCCCGACGCCGGCGGACGTCGTCTTCGTCGACCTCGGCCGGTCCACCGGGCTCGAGCCGGGCGACGAGCTCGAGGCCTACCTGGCCGAGCGGCCCGCCGCCCGCAGCCCGGCGACGCAGCTCCCCGAGGAGCGCGTGGCACGCTTGCGCGTCGCGCGGGTAGAGGAGCGGAGCGCCAGCGCGCGCATCGTCGCGCTGGACGAGGCCGTGGTCCGCCCGGGACTCAAGGTTCGGCTCGTTCGCAAGGCTCCGTAGCCCCGCGCGCCGGCGCGTTCGCCGGCGGACGGCCGGGGGCATCGTTTGCGGCAGTCAGTCCGACGGGCGCCTCGAGGCGCCCGTCGCATTGAGGGAATGATCAACGTCCTCCTGTCCCTGGCCGCGGCGCTCTACGCCGGCACGGCGGCGATCCTGATCGCGTCGCTGGTCGGCGCGCGCCGCTTCGTCCCCTCGGTCGGCGCGGGCATGACCGCCGCCGCCGTCGCCGCGCAGACCGCGGCGCTGGCGCTCTACACCGCGCAGACGCGGGAGCTGCCGCTGGTCGGCATGGCGCCCGCGCTCTGCACGCTGGCCTACCTGCTCGGCGGGTTTCTCCTTCCGGCCACGGTCTTCAAGGACACCCGCCCGCTCGCGCTCGTCCTGGCGCCGCTCGCCGCGGTGCTCCTCGTCGTCGCCATGGTGCTGGGGGTCCGCCCGGCCGGCGAGCCGATGGCGTTCAGCGGCTGGTGGCTCGGGCTGCACATCCTGCTCGGCTTCGTCGGCTACGTCTGCCTTGCCGTGGCGTTCGCCGCGGGGCTCTTCTACCTGCTCCAGTTCCGCGAGCTGAAGGAGAAACGCTTCGGTCGACTCTTCCGCTTCATCCCGCCGCTCGCGGTGCTCGACCGCGTCGGGCGCATCGCGCTCCAGATCGGCTTCCCGGCGCTCACGCTGAACCTCGCGCTCGGCTGGGCCTGGACGGTCCGCTTCCGCAACTCGCTGTTCATCGAGAACCCGCAGGTCGTCTGGGGGATCCTGAGCTGGACGGTCTTCGTCGCGGCCCTGGTCGCGGGGACGGGCGGGGCGGGGCGCGGCCGCCGCAGCGCGCTGGTCAGCGTCTTCGGCTTCCTCGTCGTCGTCGTCGCCTACCTGCTCTGGGTCGGCCCGACCGGCGGCCAGCTCTTCCACGTGGGTGTCTGAGGCGGACGGGGCCCCCGTGGCGAGGTCGACGTCATGGCGCTGAGGGTCCTCGGGCTCAGCCACCACACGGCGCCGGTCGAGGTGCGGGAGCGCTTCGTCTTCAACGCCGCGGAGGTGACGGCGGCGCTGCGGCGACTGCGTGCGGCCGGCGCCGCGCAGGAGGCCGTCCTCCTCTCGACCTGCAACCGGACCGAGCTCTACCTGCACCTGCCCGAGGGCGCCGAGGCGACGCCGGCGTTGGAGCTGCTCGCGGAGCACGCCCGGATGCCGGCCGAGGAGGCGAGCCGGTTCATGTACCGGTACGACGAGCGGCGCGGCGTCGAGCATCTGTTCCGCGTCGTCTCGAGCCTGGATTCACTGGTCCTGGGCGAGGCGCAGATCCAGGGGCAGGTCCGGGCCGCCTACGAGCGAGCGCTCGGCGCCGGCGGCGAGGGCGACGACCGCGTCGTCGGCCCGGTCCTCTCGCGCCTCTTCCAGCACGCGCTCTCCGTCGGCGGCAAGGTGCGCAGCGAGACGCACCTCGGCGTGGGCGCGGCCTCCGTGCCCGCCGCCGCCGTCGAGCTGGCGCGCAAGATCTTCGGGTCGCTGAAGGGGCTCGAGGTCGCCGTGCTGGGGGCCGGCGAGATGAGCGAGCTCTCGCTCGAGGCGCTCATGGGCGACGGCGCCCGCGGTACGGTCATCGCCACCCGCACCGAGGAGCGCGCGCGCGCCATGGCCGAACGCCAGAACGCGCGCACCGCGCGCTTCGCCGACCTCGACCGCCTGCTGCGCGACGTCCGGGTCATCGTCTGCGCCACCGCCGCGCCGCACGCCGTGCTCACGCGCGAGCTGATGGACCGGTTGCTCCCCGGCGGCCCGCGCAACCCGCTGCTGATCGTCGACATCGCGCTCCCCCGCGACGTCGAGCCCGCCGTCGGCGACATCGACAACATCTTCCTCTACGACCTCGACGACCTGCGCCAGATCGTCGACCAGAACCTGGAGAAGCGGCAACAGGAGATCCCGAAGGCGGAGCGGATCGTCGGGGCGGCGGTCGAGGAGTTCTGGACGTGGTACGCGGCCCGCGAGGTCGTGCCGCTGATCCGCGCGCTGCGGGACCGCGCCGAGCTGACGCGCCAGGCGGAGGTCGAGCGGATGCTCCGTCGCCTGAAGCACCTGGCGCCCGAGGACCGGGATGCCATCGACGCGCTCACCCGCCAGCTCCTGAACAAGGTGCTGCACGCGCCGACCTCGCGCCTGCGCGAGGCCGCCGCCAACGGCCGCGCGCTCCAGGTGCTGGAGACCGCGCGCTACCTGTTCCAGCTCGACGCCCCGGAACCCCACGCTCCCGAGGAGCCCGAATGACACGCGTCCTCGTCACGGGCGGCGCCGGCTTCATCGGCAGCCACGTCGCCGATGCCTTTCGCGCGCGGGGCGACGAGGTCTGGGTCGTCGACGACCTCTCGTCCGGTCGGCGCGAGAACGTCGGCGCCGGCATCGCGTTCGTCGAGATGGACATCGGCTCCCCCGACCTCGACCGCCTCTTCGCCGACGTCGGCGGCTTCGACATCGTCAGCCACCACGCCGCGCAGATCGACGTGCGCAAGTCGGTGATGGACCCGCGGCGCGATGCCCGCATCAACATCGACGGCCTGCTCAACGTCCTCGAGGCGGCGCGCCGTCACGGCACCAGCCGCTTCGTCTTCGTCTCCTCTGGCGGCGTCGTCTACGGCGAGCCGGAGGTGCGCCCGACGCCGGAGACGGCCTCGAAGGCGCCGCTCTCGCCGTACGGCGTGACGAAGCTCGCCGCGGAGTATTACCTGCACTACTACCACCGCGTGCACGGCCTCGAGTACGTGGCGCTGCGCTACGCGAACGTCTACGGTCCGCGCCAGGACCCGCACGGCGAGGCGGGCGTGGTCGCGATCTTCTCGACGCGGCTGCTGCGCGGCGAGCCGGTCACGATCTACGGCGACGGGAACCAGACGCGGGACTACGTGTACGTCGGCGACGTCGTGGCCGCGAACCTGCGCCTGGCCGACGTCGCGCTCCCTCCCGCCGCCGGCATCGACGACCGCGGCTTCAACGTGGGGACGGGGCGCGAGACGAGCGTCAACGAGCTGGCCCGAGCGCTCATGGAGGTCAGCGGCCGGAGCGTCGAGGTGCGGTTCGCCGAGGCCCGCCCGGGCGAGCTGCGCCACTCATGTCTCGACGCGTCGCGGCTGCGGGCGCTCGGCTGGGCGCCGGCCACGTCCCTGCGGGACGGGCTCGCCCGAACCTTCCACCACATCGCGGGGCACCAGGAGGCATGAGCATCTTCGCGCAGATCGGCGGGCAGGCGCCGCACAGCCCCCTCGACATGATCTTCGGCGGCGACCTCACGGCGCAGGTGATCCTGGCGATCACTGCGCTCTTCTCGCTGGCGAGCTGGGTCGTGATCTTCTGGAAGCTGGGGCAGTTCCGCCGGGTGCGGCGGGCCGGGCGCCGCTTCGAGATGGCGATGCAGGGCGCGCACCGCCTCGAGGACATCTACAAGTCGGTGCTCCGGCTTCCCGAGTCCCCCTACACCGCCATCTTCCGCGAAGGCGTGAACTTCTTCAGCGAGCTGCGCCCGGGCGCACTGCGCGAGGAAGGGCCGGTGGCCGTCGGGTTGTCCGAGGTGCAGCTCGAGGCGCTGCGCATGATGATGGAGAAGCAGGAAGACGAGCAGGTCGAGATGCTCTCGCACGGCCTGCCGTGGCTCGCGATCATCGGCGTGGTCAGCCCGCTCCTCGGCCTCCTCGGCACGGTCATCGGCGTCATGGACGCGTTCATCGGCCTCGGCGCCTCGGGCGCGGCCAACATCGGCGCGGTCGCGCCCGGGATCGCGCTGGCGCTGGTCGCGACGGTCGCCGGGCTCATCGCGGCGATCCCCGCGGTCATCGCCTACAACCTGTTCGTCGCCCGGGTGAACTCGCTGGCGAGCCAGATGGAGGGCTTCATCACCGAGTTCATCGGCACGCTCGCGCGCGAGGGGAGGCTCTAGCATGGCGCGCCGCCGTCGCAGCCGCCGCGGGGAGCTCGCGGTCAACGCCGAGATCAACCTCACGAACCTGATCGACGTCGCGCTCGTGCTGCTCATCATCTTCATGATGGCCGCGCCGATCATGGCCAGCGGCGTGGACGTGAAGCTGCCGAGGGCCGAGACCGCGCCGATCGCGTCCACCGAGGGCGTGATCGTGACCGTGTCGCGCGACGGCAAGACCTACATCGGCGAGGTGCCGGCCTCCTCGCCCGAGGAGTTCCGCGCGCTCTACACCGACTACGTGCGGCGGAAGGGCGTCAAGGACGCCTACCTGCGCGCCGACCGCGACGTCCCGTACGGCCGCTTCCTCCAGGTCCTCGGCATGATGAAGAAGCTGAACGTCGCCGAGGTCGGGCTGGTCGCGGAGCCCGAGCTGGAGCCGTGAGGGGGCGCACGTGACGTCGCGGGCCGCCACGCTGCGCCCCCGGCCGGGGCCGCTCGCCGTGGCCGCCTCCATCGCGGTCCACGGGCTCGCCGCCTTCGCGTTCTGGTGGTTCGGCGTCCGCGTCGTCCCGCCCGATGCGCGATTCCACGTCTACCGCGTCAGCATCGTCTCGCCGCCGCCGCAGGTGTACGGCCCGCCGGAGCCCGGCCGGATCGTGACGAACGCGGCGAAGGAAGGGGAGACGCCGTCGCCCGCGCCGCCGAAGCCGGCGCCGGCGCCCCCGAAGCCGACCGCCAAGCCGACGCCGGAGGCGAAGAAACCGGAGGTCGAGGCGGCGCCGAGGCCGGAGCCGAAGCCGAGGCCGAAGCCGCCGGCCAAGCCGGCGAAGGAGGCGACGGGAACGGAGGCGCCGGCGAAGGGGTGGAACCCGAAGAAGGGCACCCAGGTCGGCGGCTCCGGGATCAACGTGCAGCTCGAGGGCGAGGCGTTCCCGTACCCGGGCTACCTGGAGAACATCATCACGCAGATCAGCCGGTACTTCCGCTGGACCGGCTCGCCCGACCTGAGGGCGGAGGCGTACTTCGTCATCGAGCGCGACGGCTCGGTGAGCGACTTGCGTGTCTACAAGTCGTCGGGAAACCTGAACTTCGACTACACGGTGCTCGGCGCGATCGAGGCGGCGGGGCAGCGCAAGGCGTTCGGCCCGCTCCCCCGGGGCTTCCAGGGCGACCGGCTCCCGATCAGCTTCTACTTCCAGCCGCCCCGCTGAGGTGGCGCGGCCTCGAACCGAAGTGAGGACCGATGCGGCGTAGCTTGCTCCTCCTTGGACTTCTCGCGCTTCCCGCGACGCCGCTGGCGGCGCAGCGGGACACCACGAGGCTCCCGACGGGCGTGCGGCTCGGCCTGACGTACCAGACGCTCCAGCGGCCGAAGCTCGCCGTGCGCCCGGCGACCGGCGACGGGCCGGCGGCGGACATCGTGCAGATCCTCCAGCGCGACCTGGATTACAGCGACCGCTTCGTGATGGCCGACCTCATCCCCGAGGCGCTCCGCTCCGGGCCGGTCAACTACAAGGCCTGGAACGACCTCGGCGTGGTCTGGCTCGTCGTGCCCGAGCTCCAGCCCGACGGCCGGCTCAAGATCTCGCTCCACGACGTCGTCTACGGCGCCGTCAAGCAGAGTCAGGTCTTCGATCTCCCCGCCGCCGGCTCGCCGGACTTCCGCCTCGCCGTCCACGCCGCCGCCGATGCCGTGGTGAAGTGGGCCACCGGCCAACCGGGGATCGCCGCCACCCGCGTCGCCTTCGTCCGGCGCAACGCCGACGGCGGCTACTCGCTCCTCTCGGTCGATTCCGACGGCGAAGACGTGCGCACGCTGGCGACGGTGGGGACCATGCTGATGTCGCCGGCGTGGTCGCCCGACGGCCGGCGCCTGGCGTACACGCGCTTTACCGGATCGCGCTGGGAGCTGGTCGAGCGCGACATGACGACCGGCTCGAGCCAGGTGCTGCTGACCCGCGACCAGATCCTGACGCCGGCGTACTCGCCGGACGGCCGCCGCATCGCCTTCGCGACCTGGAACGGCCACAACAACGAGATCGACGACTACGACGTCGTGCAGCGCTGCTGCCTGCGGCGCATCACGCACTCGGCGCGCGACGACCTCTCGCCGAGCTACTCGCCGGACGGCCGGCGCATCGTGTTCAACTCGAACCGCGTCGGCCAGCCGCACATCTACGTCGCGTCCGCGGACGGCGGCGATGCGGACCTCCTCTCGCCGTACACCTACGGCGAGCCAGGCTACTACACCTCGCCCGACTGGTCGCCCACCGGGACGCAGATCGCCTTCCATGGCCGCTCCAGGGGCGAGTTCCAGATCATGCTCGCCGACGCCTCGACGCCCGGCGCCACGGTCCGGCAGATCACGGCGAGCGGCCGCAACGAGGACCCCAGTTGGGCGCCCGATGGCCGCCACATCGTCTTCAGCGGGGTGCGCGATGGGGGGGCGGGGCTGTATGTTGTCGACACGGTGACCGGCCGCGTCCGGCCGCTCCTCGTCGGTGGGCGGTATCGCGTCCCGGACTGGTCCCCGATCCTATTGAGCAGCTCGGGGCTTACGGCTGGCCCCGTTTCACGGTAGCCCACCCTACCAAACATCACAGGAGACCCGACGATGGATCGACGACTCGTGCTCCCCGTGCTTCTGGCTGCTCTCGCGCTGGGCGCGTGCGGTAAGAAGCAGCCGCCGGCCCCGCCGGCGCCGCAGGTCGACACCGCCGGCCAAGGCGCGCTCCGCGAGGATTCGCTGCGGGCCGCGCGGGAGGCCGAGGCCCGCCGCCGCGCCGAGGAGGAGGCCCGCGCCCGCGCGGCCGAGGAGGCCGCCGCCCGCGCCCGGGCCACCATTCAGGCGCCGATCTACTTCGACTACGATGAGGCCACGCTGACCGACGACGCGCGCTCGGCGCTCGATCAGAAGGTCGCGATCCTGCGCGCCAACCCCGACCTGCGCCTGCGTGTCGCCGGCAACGCCGACGAGCGCGGCTCCGTCGAGTACAACCTCGCGCTCGGCATGCGCCGCGCGGAGGCGGCCAAGCAGTACATCGTCGGCTTCGGCATCGACGAGGGCCGCATCGGCACGATCAGCTACGGCGAGGAGCGTCCCGCCGATCCGGGCCACGACGAGGAGGCCTGGGCGAAGAACCGCCGCGACGAGTTCGAGATCACGGCGGGCGGCGAGCGCATCACGCCGCCGACCACGGGGGGCCGGTGAGCCATAGCCGGCTCCGCACCATCGGGCCGCTCGCGCTCCTCGTGAGCGCGGCGGCCGCGCCCCGGTTGGCGGCCAAGCGGGGCGGGCGCGCC
>JADGGV010000757.1 GCA_019689775.1 Gemmatimonadota bacterium | reverse complement strand
CGCCCCGCGCCCGCCCGTGGCCTCGCCGCCGCCGTCGACTCCATCGTCAGCGCCGCGCCGCTCGACCGGACCCATTGGGGGATCGCCGTCTACGACCCCGCCGCCGACCGCTTCATCTACGAGCTCAACGCGCGCAAGCACTTCATCCCCGCCTCGAACACCAAGCTCGTGGCGACGACGGCCGCCATGGCGCTCCTCGGCCCCGACTACCGCTACCGCACCGAGCTGTTCACGCTCGGCCCCGGCGCTCGCCCCGGCGACTCCCGGGGGTTGCTCCTCGTCGCCCGCGGCGATCCGACCTGGTCCGCCACCTTCAACCCCAGCGACTTCACCGTCCCGGAGGCGCTCGCCGACTCGGTGCGCACCGCCGGCATCCGCCGCATCGACGGCGACCTCGTCGTCGATGCCAGCCTCTTCGAGCCGACGCTCGTCAACCCGTCCTGGGAGATCGGCGACCTCGTCTGGGGCTACGGGGCCGCGACCGGCGCGATCGCGGTCGGCGAGGGCACGTTCCGGCTCGTCCTGCTCCCGGGCCTCGGCCCCGGCCTCCCCGCCGCCGCCCGCTTCCTCGGGCCCGACCCCGTCGAGCCCGTCGTCACCGCGCTCACCACCGCGCCCAGCGGCACTCGCCCGCGCTTCGACGTCGAGCGCTGGGCCGGCAACGACACCCTCTATCTCCGCGCCGAGATCCCGCTCGACGCCGCCCCCGACACCAACGCCATCGCCTCCGCGAACCCGGAGGCCTACGCCGCCCGCGTGCTCCAGTCCGCGCTCGAGCGCCGCGGCATCCATATCTCCGGCGCCGTCCGCGTCGTCCACGACACCCTCGAGGCACGGCGCCTCCGCTCCCAGCCGACGCTCGGCCGGATCGCCTCCTGGACCTCGCCGCCGATGGCCGATATCGTCGCCGGCATCCTCAAGCCAAGCGACAACTGGATGGCCGAGCAGGTCCTCAAGACGCTCGGCGCCGAGCTCGGCGGCCGCGGAAGCTGGCGCGCCGGCCTCGCCGTCGAGCGCCGCTTCCTCATCGACAGCGTCAAGGTCGACTCCCTCGGCTTCTCCCTCCGCGACGGCTCCGGCCTCTCGGCCCAGAACCTGCTCACGCCCGAAACCATCGTCCGGCTGCTCGCCTACGGCAGCCGAGCGCCGTGGGGGAAGACCTACCGGGCCGCGCTCGCCCAGCCCGGCGAGCACGGCACCCTCTCCCGGCGACTGGAGACGCTCAGGGGACGGCTCTTCGCCAAGACCGGGTCCATCGCCAACGTGAACTCGCTCAGCGGCATCCTCACGACGGACGACGGCCGCGACCTCGTCTTCAGCATCCAGTCGAACGGCAGCGGCGTGCCCGCCAGCCTCGTGCGCGCCGCCATCGACCGCATCGTCCTCCAGCTCGCGCACACCCGAGCCCGGCCATGACCCCGGATCCCCGGCCCCCCGCGACG
>JADGGV010000084.1 GCA_019689775.1 Gemmatimonadota bacterium | reverse complement strand
CCCGGAGGCGGACTGCGCCGCCGCGCTCCCCCCCCCGTCCGCCACCAACTTCCGCGCCGGCGGCGCGCCGTCCGCCGGCTCGAGCGCCGCGACGTTGTAGTTGCTCCCCGGGTTCCAGAGGATCCACTCCTTCAGCCCGCTGTCGTAGACCGCCTGGATCTGGGCCCGCACCTCGCTCGGCCCGTAGTGCGGCGGGCCGAGCGTGAAGTCCTGGAGCCACGGCCGGATCTCGGCCGTCCCGCCCGCCGCCTTCGTCCGCCGCAGCGCCTCCATCATCGCGCTGTAGACGGTCTTGTACGGCACCGCGTTCGGGTAGGCCAGCCCGTAGTTGCCGCGGAAGAAGTGCGACGGGTAGACCATCGGCAGGAGCACGTCCGCCGCCGTCGTGAGCTTCTCCCACCGCTGGCCGATCCCCATGTCGTCGATCGCCGTCACCGTCAGCCCAAACACGTCCGCCGTGACCGGGACGCCGTACGGCGCCAGCTCCTTCTTCGAGTACAGCAGGAACTCGCGGATCGCGTCCTCCCGCGAGCGCCCCGCCGCCGCCGGGTAGACCATCGCCTTGCGCGTGCTCGCGGTCACGTCCGGGAAGCGCACGTAGTCCCACTGGATCTCGGCGAAGCCCAGCTCCAGCGCCTCCTTCGCGATCGCGATGTTGTAGTCCCAGACGTGCCGGTTGTACGAGTCGACCCAGTGCTTCCCCTTCGCGTCCGCCCACAGCGAGCCGTCCGGCCGGTGGATCGCCCACTCCGGGCGCTTCTCCGCGAGCACCGGGTCCTTGAAGCACACGATCCGCGCGATCGGGTAGATCCCGTGCTCCTTCAGCTTCTTCAGCACGCCGCGGATGTCGCGGATGTAATCGGAGTCGAGCCCCAGCTCCTTCGCCAGCGGCACCTGGCTCCGGTAGCTGATGAAGCCGCCCTCCTTGACGTCGATCACGAACGTGTTGATCTCCGTCCGGTCCGCGATCTCCAGCAGCTTCGCCAGCTTCCGCGGCGAGCCCGCCGCCCACGCGTTCAGGTACAGCCCGCGGATCTCCTTCGGCCGGGGCGCGTGCAGCGTCGCCAGCCGCTCCGCCAGGCTGGGCTCCGCCGGCTTGGCCCGCGACTCCGGCGCACCGCCGCGCCCGCGCGCCGTCGCCTCCCGCGCCGCATCCGCCCGCTCGACGGTCCCGCCACCTCGCCGCGCCCACACGAACACGCCCACCCCCAGGGCGAGGGCCGCCACCAGCGCCGCGTACCCGAGCGTCCGGCCGCGCAGCCGCTCGCGAAAGGCGACGACGAGATCGCGCGTCCTCAGCTTCACGATCGACTCCCGTTCGGGTCCGCTGCCCGGCGGCCGCCGGCCGCCCACTGCGCGCGCGACCCCGCCCCTCCCTCCAGGCGTGCAGGGGCCGTACCACGCAGAACCATTCGTTGTAGCCGGTGAATGAGCCGTGGTCGCATGCCGGTCAGTACCGCGCAAGCGACGGATCGATCTGGTCTGTCCAGGCGCGGATCCCGCCCGCCAGGTTCGCCACGCGCCGGAAGCCGGCGGCGCGCAGCCGGCGGCACGCGGCGGCGCTGCGCGCGCCGGAGAGGCAGTAGACGACGACGTCGCCTTCGGGATCCAGCTCGGCCAGGCGCCCGCCCAGCTCGCCCAGCGGGATCAGCCGGGCGCCGTACGCCGCGAGGCTGGCGATCTCCCACTCGAACGGCTCGCGCACGTCGACGAGCTGGACCCGCTCGCCGCGGTCGAGCCGCGCCTTCAGCTCCGCCGGCGTCAGCTCCGCGGGGAAGGCGGCGTCGGGATCGGAAGACGGCGTCTCGGGGACGACGCCGCAGAAGAAGTCGTAGTCGATCAGCTCCGTGATCGTGGGGTTCTCGCCGCAGATCGGGCAGTCCGCCGCCTTGCGGAGCTTCAGCTCGCGGAACTGGAAGGCGAGCGCGTCGAAGAGGACGAGCCGGCCGACGAGCGTCTCGCCACGGCCGAGGATGAGCTTGAGCGCCTCGAGCGCCTGGAGCGTGCCGATGATCCCCGGGAGCACGCCGAGGACGCCGCCCTCGGCGCAGCTCGGCACCAGCCCGGGCGGCGGCGGCTCGCGGAACAGGCAGCGGTAGCAGGGCCCGCGCGCGCCCCAGAAGACCGAGACCTGCCCCTCGAAGCGGAGGATCGAGCCGTAGACGTACGGCTTGCCGAGCAGCACGCAGGCGTCGTTGACGAGGTAGCGCGTCGGGAAGTTGTCCGTCCCGTCGACGACGACGTCGTAGCCGGCGACGACGTCGAGCGCGCTCTCCCTCGTCAGCCGCCCGTCGTGGCGCACCACACGCACGTGCGGATTCAGATCGGCAAGCCGGGCGGCGGCGGCCTCCGTCTTCGGCCGGCCGACATCGGAGACGCCGTACAGGATCTGCCGCTGGAGGTTCGTGGCGTCGACCTCGTCGAAGTCGACCAGCCCGATCGTGCCGACGCCGGCCGCCGCCAGGTAGAGCGCGACCGGCGAGCCCAGGCCGCCCGCGCCGACGACGAGGACGCGCGCCGCCTTGAGGCGCCGCTGCCCCTCGATGCCGACCTCCTCGAGCGCGAGGTGCCTGGCGTAGCGCGCCAGCTCGAGGCGCGACAGCTCCGGCCCGCTGCCCGTCTGAGCCGGTACGCCCTCCGCCTGCGCCGACGCGCTCCCCACCGCCGGCGCGCCGCTCCCGCCCGCGATGCTCGGGACGATCACGAGCGTGTCGCCATCCGCGAGCGGCGTGTTCACGCCCTCCCGCGCGCGGACGTCCTCCTCGTTCACGTAGACGTTGACGAAGCCGCGCAGCCGGCCATCCTCGCCGAAGAGGTGCCGCCGGATGCGCGGGTGCTCGGCGACCAGCGCGGCGAGCGCCTCGCCCACGCTCCCGCCCTCCACGCTCACCTCGGCGTGCCCGGCCGTGCATGCGCGCAGCGGGGTCGGGATGCGGATCGTCACGCCCACGTCGCCTCCTGCATCGATCCTGGTCTGTTAGGTAAAGCTAGGTCGGGCCGGACGGGTGTCAACGCGACGCCGGCGCCCGCCGCGCCCGCGCGCTCACGCCCCGGCGAGCAGCTCGAGCAGCAGCTTCGCGTTGGCGGCGGCGCCGCCGAGCCGCGAGCGGACGTAGGCGACGGCCGCCTCGCCCCGCGCGGCCCGCTGCGCCGCGTCCGCGGCCAGGCCGCGCAGCGCCGCCGCGAGCGCCTCGCCGTCGCGGACCGCCAAACCGCCGCCCGCGCGCTCGAGTTCCGCCGCCTCGCGCGCGTTCTGGTGGCGCGGGCCGAAGAGGACCGGGACGCCGAGCGCCGCCGGCTCGACCACCGAGTGCAGCCCCGCGGCGTGGAAGCCGCCGCCGACGTAGGCGACGTCGGCGACGGCGTACAGGTCGGCGAGCACGCCGACGCGGTCGACGACGACGACGTCGGGGAGCGCGCCGGCCGCGGCCTCGAGGCGGGCGAGGCGCGCGTGGGCGAGCCCGGCCGCGTCGAGGCGCGCCTCGAGCGGCGCGAAGTGCGCCTCGTCCGGCTCGTGTGGTGCGACGACGAGCCGCCAGCGCGCGGCGCGGCGCGCGGCCGCGAGCGCCGGGACCAGGTGCTCCTCGTCCGGCCCCCAGGTAGAGCCGGCGACGAGCGTGAGCGCCGCCGGGTCGCGCAGCCGCCGGATCAACGGCGCCTCGCGGTCGAGCGCCTGCACCCGGCGCCAGACCTGGTCGAAGCGGGCGTCGCCGGTCACGCGCGTGCGCTCGAGCGGCACGCCGAGGCGCGAGAAGCGGCGGGCATCGTCGGCGGAGACGGCGCCGACGGCATCCAGCCGGCGGTAGGTCGGGCCGAGCAGGAGGCGGGAGGGCGCGCGGAGCCGGCTCGAGCCGGCGGGGAGGACGGCGTTGACGAGCGCCTGGCGCGCGCCGCGGGCCGCCGCGGCGGCGGAGAGGAGCGGCCAGGCCTCGGTGCGCACCCAGGCGAGCGCCGCCGGCGCGAGCGCGGCGAGCGCGCGCTCCACGTCCGCGGGGATGTCCCACGGGAGGTAGTCATGCACGTCGGCGCCGACGCGGCCGGCCATGCGCTCGGCGGACGGCGAGAAGAACGTGAAGGCGAGCTGGAGGTCCGGCGCGCGCGCCCGCAGCGCGGCGACGATCGCCTGCGCCATGAGCGCCTCGCCGACCGACGGCGCATGCACCCAGACGAGCCGGCGCCGCCGGTCGCGCTCGCGCGCGGCCCACGCCTCCAGCCGCTCGACGGCGCCGCTCCGCCCCTGGATCCCGCGCGCCAACTTGCTCCCGGCGGGCGCGGCCAGGCGCAGCAAGGGCCGCGCGCCGCGCAGCGCCAGGCCGTAGAGGCGCTCGCGCAGCCGCGGCTCAGCCGGGCGCATACTCGCGGGCGGCGGGATCGTTCATCAGCCGGATCTCGACGAGGTCCGCCGACGCGGCGACCTCGTCCGGCATCCGCTCGGCCGCCTCACGCAGCGCGTCCCGCAGCGACGTCGCCTCGACGTCGTGCACGTGGTACTGGTGACGGGACCGGCCCCAGCGGACGGTCACCCGGTAGCTCGGCATTCGGGGTCTCCCTCGGCGACGAAGCCCGCGCGCGACCGCGCCCGCCCGTGGCCAGGCGGCGGTCGTCGACCCGGTAAAGTGGGACGTCGGGGCCCGCGCCGCTATCCGCTACCCCGCCCTCTCGTCCCCGTACTCGTTGCCGATGAGCCCCTCGACCGGGTCGGCGCGCACCAGGCGTGGCCGCGTGGCCTGGGAGGGTTCGCTACACCACGACAGGGAGAGGTCGTTACGGGGATCCGACGGGTCGGCCCGGCCTGTCACGCTGGAGGCGCCGGCACCGGGCGCCAGGGAGAACACAGCAGCTCACCGGGCGGCATCGAGTCTCTTGAATCCGCGGCGCGCCCGGCTGTACCATGCGTGCTGCGCCTCCACCCGCCCGGCCCCACGCGAGCCACGGACCGTTCGCGGCGTGCGCTACCTCGGGAACAAGACCAGGCTGCTCGGGTTCATCGGCGAGGTCCTGCGACGGCGCGGGATCCACGGCGGCGCCGCCGTCGACCCGTTCTGCGGCACGGCGAGCGTGGCGCGCTCGCTGAAGCGGCGCGGCTTCCGCGTGCTCGCCGCCGACATCCTCGAGATGGGGCACGTCTTCGCGCGGACGTACGTGCAGGCGGCCGCGCCGCCGGACCTCTCGGGGCTCGCGGACGTGCTCGGCCGGCGCGCACCGACGCTGGCCGACGCCGTCGCCTACCTGAACCGCCTACCGCCCGCGCCCGACTTCATCTCCAGCCACTTCGCGCCGAGGGACGGGCTGCTCGCGCCGTACGACCGCCGCTACTTCCGCCCCGAGAACGCCGCCCGAATCGACGCGGTGCGGCGGACGCTGGAGGAGTGGCGCCGCGCCGGCCTCCTCGGCGACGACGGCTACTACGTCCTCCTCGCCTCGCTCATCGAGGCGGTCGACCGCGTGGCGAACACCACCGGCGTGTATGCGTCCTGGGTCAAGACGTGGCAACCGAACGCCCGCCGCGCGCTCCGGCTGCGCGTCCCGCAGGTCGTGCCCGGCGGCGGCTGCCGCGCCGAACGCGCCGACGCGATCGAGCTCGTGGCGCGGTGCGAGCCGTTCGACCTGCTCTACATCGATCCGCCCTACAACAACCGTCAGTACTGCGCGTACTACCACATCCCGGAGATCCTGGCCACGGGGTGGTTCGACGGCCCGACGCCGCTGCGCGGCGTGGCCGGCCTGCTGCACGATGCCGACAAGCGGAGCCTCTGGTCGAGCCGGCGACGCGCCGGCGCCGCGCTCGAGGAGCTGGTCGCGCGCGCGCCCTGCCGGCACGTGGTGATGAGCTACAACGCGGAAGGGATCATCCCGGAGCGCACCATCGAGCGCGTGCTGCGGAGCTACGGCCGCACCGGAACCTACCGCCGCTACACCTGCCGCTACCGCCGCTACCGCTCCGACCACGACCGCGCGAACCGCCGCTACCGCTCCGACACGGTCGAGGAGCACCTCTACTGCGTGAGCCGCTAGCCGGCCCGGACGCTAGGCGCGGGGGTGCCCGGCGCGCACCGCGGCCCAGAGCAGGAGCACCCAGCCGGCCAGGAAGGAGAGCCCGCCGAACGGCGTGATGGCGCCGATCCAGCGCGGCGCGCCGAACGCGAGCGCGTAGAGCGTCCCGGCGAAGATCACGATCCCGGCCGTGAACAGCCACCCGGCCCACGCCGTCACCCCGGCGGGGAAGCGGCCGACCGCCCACGCGACGACGAGGAGCGCGAGCGCGTGGTACATCTGGTAGCGGACGCCGATCTCGTACGTGGCCAGGCGCTCGGGCGGGAGCCGGCCGGAGAGCGCGTGGGCGCCGAACGCGCCGCCGGCGACGGCGAGGAAAGCAAAGACGGCGCCGAGCGCGAAGAAGACGCGGTCCATGGGGATCTCCTACGCTCGCTGGTGCTCGCGCACGGGGTGGCCGCCGGCCGCGACCGTGCGTGTGGCCTCACGGATCACCTCGGCCAGCGGGAGGCGGCGCGCGCTCGGCGCGCGGGCCGCGGCCTCGCACGCGGCCTGGAGGTCGCGCAGCTCGGGGGCGGACAGCTCGGCCGGCACGAGCGCGATGAGTGGAATCTCGCGCAGCAGTGGATCTTCGCGCACGCGCGCCAGCGTCGCAATCCCGTCGGCACGGGGGAGCAGCAGATCGAGCACGAGCGCCGTCGGCGGCGCCTCGCGCGCCGCGCGCAGTGCGGCTTCGCCCGTCGCGGCCGTCCGCACGCGGCAGCCACTGGCGCGCAACGCCTCGCCCAGGATGCTGCGCACGTCCGCGTCGTCGTCCACGACGAGCACCGACTCGAGGGTGCCGCCCGGCACGGCGGCGGAGATCGTCCCGGCGGCGCGCGGCACGGAGAGCGGCTTCTCGAGGAGCGTCACCACGCCGAGATCCACGGCGTCGTTGCCCGCGCCGGCGTCCGGGGCGACGAGGAGGACCGGCATGGCCGCCGAGGCGGCGTCCGCCTGGAGCGAGGCGAGCGCGCGCCACGCTCGCGCCTCGGGCGCGCAGACGTCGAGCACCACCAGCTCCGGGTGCTCGCGCCGCACCACCGCAGCGAGCTTGCCGGGCTCGGTCACGCCGAGGATGGCGACGTCGCCGCCGAGGTCGCCGGCGAGACGCTCGAGCGTCGCGGCGTCGGCCGCGAGCACCGCGACCTGCCGCGTGGCGGCGGCGCCGACGGCGGGGTCGACCGCACCGGCGGCGGGGAGGTCGACCACGAACTCCGAGCCGACGCCGACCTCGGAGGTGACGTGGATGTCCCCCGACATCAGGCGGGCGAAGCGCCGCGCGATGGCGAGGCCGAGCCCCGTGCCGCCGATGCTGCGCGCGAGGCCGCCCTCGACCTGGTAGAACTCCTCGAAGATCCGCTCCTTCTGCTCCGGTGGGATGCCGGGGCCGGTGTCGCGCACGCGGATCTCGACGCGGTCGTCGACGCGGCCGTAGCCGACCTGGATGCCGCCCCGCTGCGTGAACTTGACCGCGTTGGAGAGCAGGTTTAGCACGATCTGCGCGACGCGGGTCTCGTCGCCGAGCAGCGCCGGGGCCGGCCCGTTCGCCGGCCCGTTGACGGTCAGCGTGAGCCCCTTCGCGGTCACGAGCGGAAGGATCTGCTGCACGGCGCGCTCGACGACCCGCGCCACGGGGATCTCGGTGATGACGAGCTCGACGCGCCCGGCGCCGACCTTGGCCAGGTCGAGCACCTCGTTGATCAGGCCGAGCAGGTGGCGCGACGTGTCGCGGACCCGCGCGACCATGGCCTTCTGCTCCTCGTTCAGCGGGCCCTTGATGCCGAGGTCGAGCAGGTCCGAGTACCCCATGATCGCGTTGATCGGCGTGCGCAGCTCGTGGCTCATCACCGCCAGGAACTGGTCCTTCGCCTTCGTCGCCTCGCGCAGTTGCTGGTTGACCTCCTCGAGCACCTCGGCCTGGCGGCGCAGCTCGCGGTTCGTGTGGCGCAGCATCTCGGCGTACTGATGCTCGTCGCTGACGTCGCGCAGCACCATAGCGGCGCCGGCCGGCGCGCCGTCGCGTGTGAGGATCGGCGCGGCCGAGGCCGAGACGTGCTTGTCGCCGCTGCGCGGCGAGCGGACGACGAAGCTGGCGCGCAGCACCCGCTCGCCCTTGAGCGCACGCGCGAGCGGCAGGTCGCCCGGGGCGTAGGGGCGCGAGTCGCCAGCCGTCAGATTGAAGCGCGCCGGCCACTCCTCGAGCGGCACCTCGCCGATCTCCGGGCCGAGCAGCTCCGCGGCGGCCTGGTTCGACATCTCCACCTTGCCGTCCGCATCGACGACCACCACGGCGTCCGCCATCTGGTCGAGAATGGCCCCGAAGCGCAGCGCCTCCCAGGTGGCGCTCGCCCGCGCACGCTCCAGCGAGCTGAACAGCTCCGCCGTGCGCAGCGCCGCCGCCGCCGGGGCCGCCAGCGCCTGCGCGAACGCCACCGTGCCGTGCGCGAACTCGCGCGGGCCGGAGTAGATCTCCCACGAGGCGACGCCGATCATCTCGCCGCCGATCAGGAGCGGGATCGTGATCGACGCGGCCGCCGACTCCGGTCCGGCCGCCAGCGCGGCCACCGGCCAGACGCCGCGCGATGCATCCTCGATCACCGACGGCTCGCCGGTGGCCGCGACCTCGGCCAGGTTCGGCAGGAGCGCGACGGGCGCGCGCACCTGGCGGATGTCCTCCGAGCGCAGCCGCTCGATGCCGGGCGCACGGTCGTTGAAGACCATCCGCTTCCGCCCGACCAGCACCTCCCCCTCCTCCGCGAACGTGTAGAGCGTCGCCACGTCCGCACCGACCGCCTCGGCCACGCGCCCGAGGAACAGCTCCACCACGGCGTCCGGGTCGAGCGACGTCGACAGCCGCTGCGCCGCGCGCTGCGCCGCCTCGAGCTGCGCGGCCAGCGCCCGCGCCTCGCGCGCCCGCCGACGCGCCTCCTCCGCGCTCAGCCGCGCCGCCTCCTCCGCCGCCGTCCGCCGCGCCAGCTCCTCGCGCTGCGTCAGGATCGTCCGCCGGAACAGGAACAGCACCAGCGCGAGCGTGAGCGCCAGCGCGATCCCCGTCGCCCACACCGCGACGCGCTCGGCGCCGTAGACGGCCGTGTCGAGCGGCGGATAGGCGATGCGCAGGCGCCACTCCGTGTCCGCCACGCCCACCGGCAGGTCGACGACCGGCCAGTCGCGCGGCGCCGGGTTCGACGTCAGGCGCACGCCCCCGGGACCCGACACGCTGTAGAAAAGGCCGCGCACGCTGTCCGCCGCACCGCTCGCCAGCGCCACGCGCACGACGGCGAGCGGATCGATCTCCGCCGCCAGCATCCCGATGGTCGCGCTGCTGTCGGGGTTCGTGACCGGGTCGAAGATGTAGACGCTGCGGGCGGTCGGCCCGAGAATACCGGTCGCGGCGGGGCGCCCCGTGCGGAGCGCGCGGTGGTAGGCGTTCAACAGCGCCGTGTCGCTCGCGACGTCGAGCGTCGCGCCGAACGCGGGGCGCGGCAGCGGCGTGTCCGGGTAGAGCGCGTCGACCCGCTCGAGCCCCGCGAGCCGCCGCGTCACGCTGTCCATCGCCGCGTTGAAGAGCCGCGCGGACACCGAATCCTGCACCGGCGTGAAGCGCAGCTTCGCGGCGGTGAGCGCGCCGATGCGCGTGCTGACGGCGCTCCCGATCTGGTCCGCAAGCACGCTCGCCCGCGCCTGGGCGTCCGAGCGCAGCTCGCGACGCGCGGCCTCGATCCGCCCGCCGCGCTCGCGGTCCACCACCAACGTGCCGGCCAGTACGGCCAGAGAGGCAAGCAGCGGGACGACCCAGCCGTACCTGCCGAGGATCCACTTCATCGTGTCGTCGCGCGAAGGAGGACCGGTGCCCTGCGGCACCGGCGACCACGCTTCGGCCCCGTGTCGGGCGCGGGGGCCGCCCGAAGCGCGAGCATCCGGGGTGCAGGAAGCGTACCCTCCACCCGCCGCGCCGCGGAACCCGCCGCCGCGCACGGGGTCTTAGCGCCATCTTCGATCGCCAGCGGAGCCCGATGCGACGTCTTCTCGTTCCCGCTCTCCTCGCCGTCGCGCTCGCGGCGTGCTCGCCGATCTACATCCTGCGCGCGGGCATCGCCGAGGCCGGGATCCTCAGCCGCCGCCGACCGATCGCGGCGCTCGTCGAGGATCCGACCACGCCGCCCGAGACGCGCCGCAAGCTCCAGGTCGTGCAGCGCGCCCGCGCCTTCGCCGAGCACGGCCTCGGCCTGCGCGTCGGCGAGAGCTACACCACCTACTCGACGGTCGAGCACGACACGCTCATGCTGGTCCTCTCCGCCGCGCCCAAGCTGGAGTTCCGCCCCTACACCTGGTGGTTCCCCATCGTCGGCCGCGTCCCCTACAAGGGCTTCTTCGACCCCGACGACGCCAAAGCCGCCGCCCGCTCCCTGGAAGCCGAAGGGTACGACGCTTATATCCGCCCCACAAGCGCGTTCTCCACGCTCGGTTGGTTCAACGACCCGCTCCTCAATACCGTCCTGCGCTACGACGACGTCGATCTCACGAATACCATCATCCACGAGCTGACGCACAATACGATATACATCCCCAGCCGCGTCGAATTCAACGAGAGCTTCGCGAACTTCGTCGGCGGCCGCGGCGCCATCGACTACTACTGCGGCGTCGAAGGCGAGGATGGCGAGCGCTGCCGCCTGGCCCGCGCCCGCTGGGCCGACGAGCTCCTCTTCGGCGACTTCCTCACCACGCTCGTCCACGACCTCCAGGCCGTCTACGCGCGCACCGACCTCCCACCGGAGCGCCGCCTCGCGCTCCGCGCCCAGGTCTTCCGCGACGCCCGCACACACTGGGCCCGCGACATCGAGCCCCACCTCCAGTCCGACCAGTTCCGCGGCTTCGGCCAGCGCGCGATCCTCAACAACGCCTCGCTCATCGCCCGCCGCCTCTACTACGACCGCCTCCGCGTCTTCGAGGCCGCCTACCAGCGGCTCGGGCAGGATCTCCCCCGCACCATCCGCGAGGTCAAGCGCGCGGCGGAGCGGGCGAAGGACCCGTACCAGGGCGTCGCCGCCATCGCGGGGTGAACGGCGGGCGGGAACTGCGGGCCGACGGCGGGCGGTGTGCACACCGGGTTTCACTTCGGGTGAGGGCGGAAACGGGGC
>JADGGV010000083.1 GCA_019689775.1 Gemmatimonadota bacterium | reverse complement strand
CACCCCCGGGGCGGCGGGGCGCGCCGGGCCCCCCCCGCGGGGGGGGCGCCGGGCGCGCGGGCGGGCGGCGCCGCTGTGGGGAGAGCGTGTTCCGGGGTGCGTCTGCGCAGCGGTGCTCACGCGGTAGGCGCCGGCGCTGTCCACCCGGACGACGACGTCGCCGTCGCGATCCGTGCGGTAGACCCTGCGGCCGCCGGCCTGGTAGTACCGGAGCGCCTGCGCGTGCGGGTGGCCGTAGACGTTGCCCGTGCCGACGCTGATGACGACGACCTCCGGCCTCGTCCGTGCCAGCCACGCGGGCGTTACGCCGTTGCGGCTGCCGTGGTGGTCAGCCTTGAGGATGTCGACGTCCGGGAGGGAATCCGTCGCGAGGAGCGCGTTGATCTCGGCGATCTCGGCGTCGCCGGCGAGGAGCGCGCGGAACGAGCCCTGCTCGACGAGGACGACGACCGACTGGTCGTTCTGCTCGTCGGTCCGGCCGGCGAGCGGCGAGGGGAGGATGCGCAGCGTGGCGCTGCCGAGGGCGATCGTGCGCGGCGTCGCCTTCAGGTAGGTGACGCCCTTCCGCTGCACGAGCCGGAGCACCCGCGACTGGGTCCGCGTGGTGGCCGGCTGGCCGTTGTCGAGGTAGAAGCGGACCGGGAAGCGCTCGAGCACGGCGTCGGCGCCGCCGATGTGGTCGGAGTGGTTGTGGCTGGCCAGCAGCAGATCGAGCGACGTCACCCCGAGCGCGCGCAGCCGCCCGGCGATCGCGTCCGTCGGGCCGGCGTCGACGAGGGCGGTCCTGCCGCCGCTGCGGAGCAGGATGGCGTCACCCTGGCCCACGTCGAGGAATCGGACCTCGAGCGCCTGCGCGGCGAGGGATGCGGCCGTGCCGAGCGCGAGCGCGGCCGCGAGCACGATCCCGCGGAGTAGCTTCCAGCGCATTTCGCCTCCGGCGCCCGCCGGCTCAGGGTGAGGAAACCGTCCGCCGATCACGGCGCCGGCGTGGGCTCGGGGTGAACATACCGTCCGCCGATCACGGCGACTACGGGCGATGTGCGGACACCCCCCGGGAGCGCGCCGCCGTGCCGCACCCGGAACCTGCGTGCGCCGGGCCCGCCACGCGAGCGCGGCCACGCGGACCCGCAACGGGAGCGCGGCCACGCCCGCGCCCCCCGCCTACTGGAACTCGCGCCGGAATGCCTCCAGCTCCGCGCGCAGTGCCGCCACCTCGGCGCGCAGCCCCTCGACGGCCCGCTCGAGCGCCTCGACGCGGTCCGCCCTCGGCGGCGCCGCCGGCGCAGCGCCCGGCGCGGCCGGCTCCGCCTCGACCGCCGGCTCGCCCGACAGCAGGTGCGCGTACCGCAGCTCCTTCTGCCCAGGGCGCCGCGGCAGTTGCGCGACCAGCGGCTCCGACATCGTCCTCAGCGACTCCAGCGTCACCTCCACCCGCGCGACGTCCGCGAAGTCGAAGAGGCGGGCGGCGCGCGTCCGGATCTCGCCCGGCGTCTGGGCACCGCGCAGCATCAGCACGCATATCACGGCGGTCTCCGCCGGATGCAGGCCGAGCGCCTCCGACATCGTCTGCCGGTACCGCTTCGCGCGCGAGTCGCTCCGATGGACCTCGCGCGCGAGCCCGCGCCGCGATAGCTCCCCGAGCGCGCTCGCGACCGCGCTCTCGTCGAGCGACATCACCGGTTCGCGGTTCGACGTCTGGTTGCACGCCGCGACCAGCGAGTTGAGCGTGAGCGGGTAGTTGTTCGGCGTCGTGACCTCCTTCTCGATCAGCGACCCGAGAACGCGGACGGCAACGGCGTCGAGTGGTGGCTGCATGCAAGGCGGGGCATGGGTGGCGAAGGACGCCGCCGTGGAGCGCGAGAGCGTCGTCGCGAACGAGGGCGCAGAAGACCAGCCTCTGACGATATACCCGCACACGCCCCGGCGCCACGCCCGCGCCGGCGTCGCCCCGCGGCGCAGAGTCTGGTGGAACGCGCCGCGTGCGCGGCCGTGGCCGGGCCCCGATCCCGCGCCCATTCCCGTCACCCGCGCCCCACCGTCGCGCGTCGCTCTTGACGCGCGCCGCGGTCGGTTATACATGTGACTAAGACATCCGACCAAACCGGCACCGGGACCGACCGCGGAGCCCATGGCAGCACCACGCAACCCCGAGCGCGCGCACGCCGCGCGGCGCGAGACCGAGGAGCGTTTTCTGGATGCCGCGGAGCGGCTGCTCGTGGAGGTGGGCTATGCGGGCATCACCAGCCGGCGCCTGGCCGAGGAAGCGGGCGCCAACCTCGGGCTCGTCCACTACTACTTCGGTTCGATGGAGGAGCTGTTCCTCCAGGTCCTGGAGCGGTTCACGGCGCGGCTCATCGCGCGCCAGCGGGCCATGTACGCGTCCGGCGCGCCGTACATCGAGAAGTGGCGGGAGGCGATGCGCTACCTCGAGGAGGACCGTGCGTACCAGAAGGTCTGGTGGGAGCTGCAGGCGATGGCGTGGAACCGGCCGGAGTTCCGCGAGCGGGTGGCGCGTGTGCTGGACGCCTGGAGCGACGCGATGCGGGAGGCGGTGACGGCCGCGCTGGCGCGCTACGGGCTGAGCGACGGCCCGCTCTCGGCCGAGGCCTGGATCACGCTGATCGTGACGGTGAACGAAGGCCTGATCCTGGAGCGGCTCTCGGGGATCGATCGGGGCCACGACGAGCTGCTCGCGGGGATCGACCGCTGGCTCGAGTCGCTGGAGGCGAAGGCGGAGCGGCGTCTGACGGCTGGCGAAGCGGCCGACGTGGGCGCCGGTGGGACCTGCGCCGAGGGGGCGGCCGATGCGGGCGCTTGAGCCGGCCGCCAGCGGCCACATCTACCGCAACGGCGCGCGCATCGGCTACGAGGTGTTCGGTGAGGGCGCGCGCACGGTGCTCTTCCTGCCGACGTGGTCGATCATCCACTCCCGGCAGTGGAAGGCGCAGCTACCCTACTTCGCTCGGCATTTCCGGGTCCTCACGTTCGACGGCGTGGGCAACGGCGCGTCGGACCGGCCACTCGATCCCGCGCGCTACGCGGAGGAGGAGAATGCGGCGGATGCGCTGGCGGTGATGGACGCCACCGGCACGGAGCGGGCGGCGCTCGTCTCGTTCTCGCTCGGCGCGATCCGCGCGCTCATCCTGGCGGCGGAGCACCCCGAGCGGGTGACGGCGGCGGCGTTCATCGGGGCGGCCGTGCCGCTGGCGCCGGGGCACCCGGAGCGCGCGATCCACCCGTTCGACGAGCCGCCGGCGACGGACGAGGGGTGGGCCAGGTACAACCGCCACTACTGGCTCCGGGACTACCGCGGCTTTCTCGAGTTCTTCTTCTCGAAGGTCTTCACGGAGCCGCACTCGACCAAGCAGATCGAGGACTGCGTCGGCTGGGGGCTCGAGACGACGCCGGAGGCGCTGATCGCGTCGCACGTCGCCCCACACCCGGACCGCGAGCGGATCCTCGAGCTCTGCGGCCGCGTCCGCTGCCCCGTGCTGGTGATCCACGGCGACGAGGACGCGGTCAGCCCGCACGCGCGGGGCAAGGCGCTGGCGCACGCGACGGGGGGCACGCTGGTCACGTTCGCGGGCTCCGGCCACGCGCCGCACGCGCGCGATCCCGTGCGGGTGAACCTCGTGCTCCGGGACTTCCTGGCGGGGCCGACGGCGCCCGCGGTGTGGACGCGCGGCCGCGGGCGGCGCAAGCGCGCCCTCTACATCTCGTCGCCGATCGGGCTCGGCCACGCGCGCCGCGACGTGGCCGTCGCGCGCGAGCTGCGCCGCCTCGTGCCCGGCCTCGAGATCGACTGGCTGGCGCAGCACCCGGTCACGCAGGTCCTCGCCGCGGAAGGCGAGCGCGTGCACCCGGCGAGCGCCGGGCTGGCCAACGAGTCGCGGCACATCGAGAGCGAGTCGGCGGAGCACGACCTGCACTGCTTCCAGGCGTGGCGGCGCATGGATGAGATCCTCGTCGCCAACTTCATGGTCTTCCTCGACCTCGTGCGGCGGGAGCCGTACGACCTCTGGATCGGCGATGAGGCGTGGGAGCTCGACTACTATCTCCACGAGAACCCGGAGCTCAAGCGGGCGGCGTACGTCTGGCTGACCGACTTCGTGGGCTGGCTGCCCATGGCCGATGGCGGCGCCCGGGAGGCTGCCCTGACCGCCGACTACAATGCCGAGATGATCGCGCACATCGCGCGCTACCCCCGCGTGCGCGACCGCGCCCTCTTCGTCGGCGATCCCGAGGACATCGTGCCGGAGCGGTTCGGGCCCGGACTCCCCGAGATCCGCGCCTGGACGGAAGAGCACTTCACGTTCCCCGGCTACATCAGCGGCTTCGATCCGGTCGCGCTCCCGGCGCGCGAGCGGCTGCGCGAGGAGTTGGGGTACGGGGCCGACGAGCGGGTATGCATCGTCACGGTCGGGGGCTCCGGCGTGGGCGCGCATCTGCTGCGCCGCGTCGCCGCCGCGTACGACGAGGCCAGGCGGCGCGTGCCGGGGCTGCGCATGATCCTGGTCGCGGGGCCGCGGATCGACCCCGCCTCGCTGCCGGCGGCCGCGGGGCTCGAGGTCCGACCCTTCGTCGCCGACCTCTACCGGCACCTGGCGGCCTGCGACCTGGCGGTCGTGCAGGGCGGGCTCACCACCGCCATGGAGCTGACCGCGAACCGCCGGCCGTTCCTCTACTTCCCGCTCCGCCACCACTTCGAGCAGAACTTCCACGTGCCGCACCGGCTGGAGCGCTACGGCGCCGGGCGCCGCATGGACTTCGCCACCGCCACGCCGGACGTGATCGCCGAGGCCATCGCGACCGAGCTCGGCCGGGAGATCACCTACCGCGAGGTCGCGACCGACGGCGCGCGCCGCGCGGCCGCGAGCATCGCCGAGCTGCTCTGATCGCCGTCTGCCGCACGGGCGCGACCGGCGGCCGCGCCCGTCCCGCCGTCGCAACGCCGCGCGGCGGAACCGCACATCCCCCAGGAGGTTCCTCATGCGCAGGAGCATCGCCTTCCTCTACGGCCTCGCCGCGTACGCGCTGTTCTTCGGGAGCTTCGCCTACGCCATCGGCTTCGTCGGCGACCTGTTCGTGCCGAAGTCGATCGACTCGGGGCCGGCCAGCCCGACCGGCGCGGCCGCGCTCGTCGATGCCGCGCTGCTCGCGCTCTTCGCCCTACAGCACAGCGGCATGGCCCGCCCGGCCTTCAAGCGCTGGTGGACGCGTCTGGTCCCGGAGCCGATCGAGCGCAGCACCTACGTGCTCCTCGCGAGCTCCGCGCTCCTGCTGCTCTTCGCCCTCTGGCGGCCGCTCCCCGCCCCGGTCTGGCACGCCGAGGCGCCCGCGGCCGTGGCCGCGCTCTGGACGCTCTTCGCGCTCGGCTGGGCCACCGTCTTCTTCTCCACCTTCATGATCGGCCACGCCGACCTCTTCGGCCTCCGGCAGGTATGGCTGCACCTGCGCAACCGCGTGCGGCCGCCGGACCACTTCCGCACCCCCGGGCTCTACCGCCTCGTGCGCCATCCCATCATGATGGGTTTCCTGATCGCGTTCTGGGCGACGCCCTTCATGACCGCCGGCCATCTCCTCTTCGCCGTCGCCACGACCGGCTACATCCTGCTCGCGGTCCAGCTCGAGGAGCGCGATCTCATCGCCTACTACGGCGAGCGCTACCGCCGCTACCGCCGGGAGGTGCGGGCGTTCCTGCCGCTCCCCCGGCGCACGCCGGCCACCCGTTCCGCGCCCGAGGGAGAAGCGGGGCCGGAGGCGGAGGTCGCAGGCTGAGGCGCGGAGGCCCGGCACGTCGGCGCACGTTGCCGGTCGATCGTGTACATGGAGACGTTGTCCGAGGCTCGGCGCTCCGGGCGCCCGGATCCCGCGGTGGGCAGTCGTGCGTCCATCGATTACCTTGCGACGTCGCCTCGCGACCACCCGCGCCAGGAGCCAGCGCCCGTGCCCCGTCGATCGCGCGCCCGCCGCCTCCGCCGCGCCGCGGCCGTCCTCGCGCTCGCCTGTGCGCTACCGGCCTCGCGTGCCCGGGCGCAGGAGCGCTCGATCGTGCTCGCCACGACCACCAGCACCCGGGACTCCGGGCTGCTGGACACGCTCGTGCCGCTCTTCCGGCGGCAGACCGGCATCGACGTGAAGGTCATCGCCGTCGGGACCGGCGCCGCCCGCGCCATGGCGGCGCGCGGCGATGCGGACGCCGTGCTGGTCCACGCGTGGGAGAGCGAGAAGCGGTACGTCGCCAGCGGCGACGTCAGGGACGGCCGGCTGGTCATGCACAACGACTTCCTCCTGGTCGGCCCGCCGGCGGATCCCGCGCGCGTTCGGGGTACCCGTGACGTGGTCGCGGCCATGCGGGCCATCGCGCGCACCGGCCCGTTCATCTCCCGCGGCGACGGCTCGGGGACGGAGCAAATGGAGCGGGCGCTCTGGAGGCTCGCCGGCATCGACCCGACGCGCGTGCCGGGTCGCGACGCCACAGGGCAGGGCATGGGCGCCACCCTGCTCGTGGCCGACCAGCGACGCGCGTACACGCTCACCGACCGCGCCACGTACCTGGCGTTCCGCGAGCGAATCCGGCTGGTCCCGGTCCTCGAGCACGACCCCCACCTGCTGAACGTCTACCACGCCTACGTCGTCAACCCGGCGAAGCACCGCCGCGCGAAGGCGACGCTGGCCCGGGCCTGGGTGTCGTTCCTGGTCGCGCCCGCGACTCAGGACGTGATCGGCGCGTTCGGCCGCGCGAGGTACGGCCAGGCCCTCTTCGTCCCGGACGCCGGCAAGACCGAGGCGCAGCTCGGGCTCAAGTAGCGCACGGCCGCGCGCCGCCGCTACAATGGCGCACGATGCGTGATCTCTTGGCCGCCTTCGCCCGGGCGTTCGACCTCCTCGCATCCGGCGACCCGGCGCTGTACACCATCATGGCGCGCACGCTCGTGGTCTCCGGGGCCGCCACGCTGCTGGCGCTCCTCGCCGGCGTGCCGATTGGCTACCTCCTCGCGCGCCGGCGCTTCGCCGGGCACACGCTCCTGCTCGGGCTGGTGAACACCGGGATGGGCCTGCCTCCCGTGGTGGTCGGCCTGTTCGTCTGGCTGGTGCTGGCGCGGAGCGGTCCGCTGGGCGACCTCGACCTCATCTACACCCGCCGGGCGATGGTCCTGGCGCAGTTCATCATCGCGCTTCCGCTCGTCGTCGGCTTCACCGTCACGTCGCTCCGCGCGCTCCCCGAGCGCCTGCCGGACCTGCTGCGGACGCTCGGCGCGAGGCGCTGGCGCATGCTCTGGCTGCTGGCGCGCGAGGCGCGGCTGGGCCTGCTCGCGGCGGTCATGGCCGGGTTCGGCGCCGTCGTCTCGGAGGTCGGCGCGTCCATGACCGTCGGCGGCAACCTCGAGCGCTCGACGCGCGTGCTCACCACGGCCATCGTGACCGAGACGGGGCGTGGCGACGTGCCGCTGGCGCTGGCGCTCGGCCTCATCTTGCTCGTGCTGGCGTTCGCGGTGAACCTCGTGCTCACCTGGGCCCAGACGCGGGGGAGCCGGTGAGCCGCCCCGGGACAGGAGGCGCGGGCGCGCCGGCGGTCGTCTTCGACGGCGTGCGCGTCGTCCGCGAGCGACGCACGATCCTGGACGTGCCGCGGCTCGCGCTCCCGGCCGACGCCGTCACCGTGCTGTTCGGCCCGAACGGCGGCGGCAAGACGACCATGCTCCGGCTGATCGCCGGCCTCGAGCGCCCGGACGCCGGCGTCGTCCGGCTGGCGGCGGGCGCCGGCGGCCGACGCGACGGCGTCGCCTACGGCTTCCAGGAACCGGTCTTCCTGCGGGGCACGGTGCGCATGAACCTCGAGCTGGGGCTGACGCTGCGGAAGGTCCCGCCGATGGAGCGGGTCGCGCGCGTGCGGGCGGCCGCCGACGAGTGCGGCATCGGGCATCTCCTCGAGCGGGACGCGCGCACGCTGTCGGTCGGAGAGGCGCAGCGCGCGAACCTGGCGCGGGCGCTCGCGCTCGGCGCGCCGATCACGTTGCTGGACGAGCCGCTGGCCGCCTTCGATCGCGTCGGGCGAGTCGCCTTCCTGGACGAGCTCGCGGTCCTGCTGCGCAGGCGCGCCGGCACCGTCGTCCTGGTCACGCACGACCGCGAGGAGGCGCTCCGCCTGGGCGACCACATGGTCGTGCTCGTCGCCGGTCGCGTCCGTGCCGCCGGCCCGCTGCGCGCGGTGCTCGAGCGGCCGCCGGACCCGGAGACGGCCGAGCTGCTCGGCTACACCGTCGTGGTGGACGGCCGCGGCGTCACGCTCGGCATCCCGCCCGGCGCGCTTCGGATCCCGCGCGGCGCGGTCCCCCTCGCGCCCGGAGCGCGGTGCTTCCGCTTCCGCGTCGAGCGCGTGCTCGAGGTCGGGCTGGAGACGCGGGTGCGGGGCCGGATCCTGACGCCCGCCGGGGAGGTCGCCACCGAGATCGCACTCCTGGCCGGGGACGTCCCACCGGTGCCGGGCGAGGTACTGGAGGTCTCCGCGGCAGGCTGCGTCGCCATCGGCTCGTGAGAGCCACTCATCGGAGGAGCTGAGAATGCCGCGATCCGCGGTGCTGATCGTGGTCGCCGCGCTGGCGCTCCCGCGCGCCGGCGTGGCCCAGAAGGGGCCGCGCTGCCCGGCCGCCCGCGTGCGCCGCCGCGGCCGGCGCGTTACACTGTCCGGCACCACATCCTCTCCTACCTCAGGATCCGATCGATGACGATGCGACTCCCGACGCTCGCCGCCGTGGCGCTGGCCGCGGCGGTCCCCGTGCTGCGGCCGGCGCCGCTGCACGCCCAGACGTTCCCCACGAACGACCCGACGCTGCGGCACATCTACGCCATCGGCATGGACAGCTCGCGCCTCGAGACCGAGGCCCACGTGCTGTTCGACTCGCTGGGGCCGCGGCTCATGGGCAGCCCGGACCTCAAGCGCGCGCAGGACTGGCTCGTGAAGCAGTACGCCAGCTGGGGCATCGAGGCGCGCGAGGAGCGGTACGGCACGTGGCGCGGCTGGGTGCGCGGGCCCTCGCACATCGACCTCGTCGCGCCGCGGGTCCGGACGCTCCAGGGACAGATGGTCGGCTACAGCCCGGGCACCGGCGGCAAGCCCGTCACGCTCGAAACGATCATCCTGCCGACGTTCCGCGACAGCACCGAGTTCGTGCGCTGGCTGCCGCAGGCCAGGGGGAAGCTGGTGCTGATCTCCGCCGCTCTCCCCACCTGCCGGCCGCAGGATGACTGGGCGATGAACGCCACGCCGGAGTCCAAGGCGCGCATGGACACGCTCATGGTCGAGACGCTGCGCGCGTGGAGCGTCGTCCGGCCCGGTCCCGGCGTGGACGGGGCGAGCGCCGGGCTGCGCGGCACCGGCTACTACCCCGCGCTCGGCGGCGGCAGCCTGGGCGTGCGGCTCGAGGAGGGCGGTGCCGCCGGCATCATCACCTCGCGCCCCAAGCTGCCCTGGCGCCTGGGCGGCGGGCGCACGCCTGAGTCCGTCGTGGCCGCCGAGCTACAGGGTGGCGACGACGGCTTCGCCAGCTTCGCCGGCGCGCTCAACACCGGCTGGGGCGCCATGGAGGTCTTCGAGACCTACAACACGAGGACGCCCGCCATCGCGCTCGACTGCGAGGACTACGGCCTCGTCTACCGGCTCACCGAGCACGGCGACCACCCGAAGATCCGGCTGAACCTCGACGCCAAGCTCCTCGGCGAGCAGCCCGTCTACAACGTCATCGCCACGATCCCGGGGACGGAGAAGCCGAACGAGTACGTCATGCTCTCGGCACACTTCGACTCCTGGGACGGCTCGTCGGGCGCCACCGACAACGGCACCGGCACGCTGACCATGCTCGAGGCGATGCGCATCCTGAAGAAGGCCTACCCGCACCCGAAGCGCACCATCCTGGTCGGCCACTGGAGCGGGGAGGAGGAAGGCGAGGTCGGCTCGAAGGCGTTCACGGAGGATCACCCCGAGGTCCTGAAGGGGCTCGAGGCGCTCTTCAACCAGGACAACGGCACCGGCCGCATCGTGCGCATCGGCGGCGGCGGGCTCGTGCACGCGCCGGAGCACCTGAACGCCTGGCTGGCGAAGATCCCGGTCGAGTGGCGCCAGCGCATCAACGGCGGCGCGCCGGTCCAGGCGGGCCGCCCCGCCGGCGGCGGCAGCGACGACTTCTCCTTCGCCTGCCACGGCCTCCCCGCCTTCGGCCTCGGCGCGCTCTCCTGGGATTACGGCAACGTGACCTGGCACACCGAGCGCGACACGTACGACAAGGTCGTCTTCGACGACCTGCGCTACAACGCGACGCTGACGGCCATGCTCGCCTACCTGGCGTCCGAGGACCCGGAGCGCATCCCCCTCGCCCGCGTCGACCTGGCGCGCCTGCCGCGCTCCGCCTACGGCCGCGGCGGCGACCGCGCCACCTGGCCGGAGTGCGTGAAGGCGCCCCGCTCGACGAACCCGCGGCTGCGGTAGGAGGTCGGCGACCGCCGCGCGCGCGGCCCGTCGCTCCGCGGGCTGGCCGAGCGCGGGCCCGTCCACCGGAACAACCGCCGCGCGCGCGGCCCGGCGAGCCGCCTCCAGGCCCATGAAGCGGCGCCCCCCCCCCCCGCCGGCGCCGGGCGCCCCCCCCGCCCGCCCCCGGGGGGCCGCGGCCCGGGCCGCGCGCGGGGGGGCCGCGCCGGGGGGGGGGGCGGGGCCGCAACCGCGTCCGGCGACGGGGGCGAGTCGCTACCTCCCCGCCCTCCCCAGCAGCGCGCTCAGCCGCGGAAAGCTCGCCAGCGCCGCCTGCACGTCCGGATCGTTCCGCAGCATCAGCTCGTCCCGGGCCGCCGCGCCCCAGCGCACCTCCGCCACCCGCGCGGCGAGTTGCATCGCGAGCCGCGCCTCCGCCGGCGCGTCGAGCGCGGCGCTCACGCCCAGCGCCCCGCGCACGCGGGCGAGGAACGGCTGGAGCACCGCGTCGCGCCACGCGGCGGGCGTGTTCGCCCAGGAGCGGCGCGCCGCCTCCGCCCGTGCCCAGCGTCGCGGCGACGCTGTCCACGACGGCGTCGTCGAGCGCCAGCTCCACGGCCCGGCCCAACCAGGTCGGCAGCGCCGGCGGGTCGGGGAGCACCACGTGCGGCGTGATCCCGCCGCCCCCCCCCCCCCCCCCCGGGGCGTATAAACAAAAACCGGCCCCCCAGACA
>JADGGV010000082.1 GCA_019689775.1 Gemmatimonadota bacterium | reverse complement strand
CGCTGGGCGACCCGCGCCCGCGGGCGCCGGGGGGGGTGGGGGGGGCCGGGGGGGGGGCGCGGGCGGGGGCCCCCGCCGCGTGAAGGTTCGAGCCGCCGGCGCGGACGGGCTCGGGCACGGTCGGCTCAGGAGCGCACGTTCGGGTTCGTCGCCTGCTCGTCCTGACTGAGCGGGATGCACCGGTCGCGGCCGTTCAGGAACGGGTCGTCGAAGCGCGAGAGGTCCCAGAGCCGGCGATCCTCCATCCACAGGATGATCTCGCGCTCGTGGCGCAGCGCGGCGATCGCGCTCGCCTCGTCCGCCGCGCTCACCGGTGGCAGGTTGTAGGCGGCGCGCTCGGCGTTCAGCTTCGCCATCCCGCCGGCGACGTCGCCGGCACGGATCGCGGCCTCCGCCTCGATCAGCCGCATCTCGTCCCACTTCGCGAGGTCGATGTCCGTGTCCATGGTCGGGTACTTCCCCTGGAGGTAGAACGGCGTCTTCCCGTCGACGCCGTTCTTCTTCGCGTCCGTCCAGGGCGTGCGCGGGTCGTTCGCCGTGACCGCGAACGTGCCGTAGACGGAGAAGTAGGCGCGCAGCACCGACTCGTGGGCGACCCAGTTGTTCTCGCGGTCGGAGTTCAGCGAGTACTGCGCCTGCCAGACGAAGCCGGCCGGCACCTTCTGCGCGTCGGCGGCGGCGCCGGCGTAGTCGCCCAGGTCGAGCTTGGCCTGTGCGCGCCCCGCGTACGCCGCGTTCGTCAGGAGCGGAACGGTCGGGCCCGTCTGCTTCGCCTCCAGCTCGAGCGCCTTCGTGAACTGCTCGACCGCGCGCTGGAAGTGGACCTTGCGGTCGCCCGGCGGGCCGCCGTCGATCACCGACTGGCAGACGTTCTCGCCGAGCACGCGGTTCGCGTAGCCCGCCCAGACGTACGCGGCCGTGGCCAGCGTGTCCGTCTCGAACGCGTCGCCGAGCACCGTCTTCATGCGCTCGATCCCGTTCTCCGCGGTCCAGCGCGCGCGGTGCATCCCGGCCCACAGCCCGTTCACGTGCTCCGGCCGGATCTCGCCGAGCTGCATGAACTGCTCGGCCTCGAACGCACCGGTGTGGGTGATGTCGCCGCTGGCGATCCCCATGAAGTACGCGAGGTCGTCGAGCACCGCCGATAGGTCGGCGCCCATGCCCACGACCAGCGGCCGCATCGCGGAGGGCGTGTTGAGCGCCGCATCCTCGATCGGGCCCGGGTTCGACACCTTCAGGTCGCACGCGCCGAGCAGCAGCGTGATGGCCAGCAGGGCGGCGGGGCGGCGGCCGCGACCGCCACGAGCGCGGGCGCCGGCTGTGCCGGCGCGCGGCGTGAGAGGCATCATGGTCGTCCTCCCCGTCAGAAGGTGAGGTTCAGCTTGGCCAGGATCGAGCGGCGCGGCGGGAAGTTGTAGTAGTCCACGCGCCGGAACTGCTCCGTGCCGCTCGGCCCCCCGTCGTTCACCTCCGGGTCGAGCCCCGTGAAGTCCGTGATCCGGATCAGGTTCGTCCCGCTCACCGTCAGCGTCGCGCTCTCGATCCCGCCCGGCAGCAGACCCGCCGGCAGGCGGTAGGACACGCTGACGTTGCGCAGCTTGAAGAAGTCGCCCGACTCGACCCACTGGTCCTCGCCGGTGAACTTCGTCAGGCACTTCGCGCGCTGCGCCGCGGTGAGCCGCGCGAGCCCCTCCGGCGTCGTCGCCTGCTCCCGGATCGCCGTGCACGCCGGCCACAGGTCGCGGATCGTCTCGAGGTAGGCCGTCTCGTTCAGCACGTGCCCACCCTTGTTCAGCTCGCCGAGCGCGCTCAGCGTCAGGTTGTCGAGGAGCTGGATGTTCGTGTGCAGCCCGAGGATCATCGTGGGCAGCGTGTTGCCGAGATACTGCCCGTCCTCGAAGACCGGGTCCGCCAGCTCGTCCGGGTTCATCACCTTCCGACCGAAGAACGACGGCGGCGCGTACCCCTCGCGGACCTCCGTCTTGTAGCCGAAGGAGATCGGCGCCGCGCCGCCCATGTCGGTCACCTCGCCGTGGTTCGTCGTCAGGTTCGCGCCCACCACCCAGCCGAAGCGCGTCCCCGGCAGCACCGTCAGGTTCGTCGTCAGCTCCAGGCCGTGGCTCTTCAGCTCGCCGACGTTGCGGACCTGCGCGACGTTGAAGCCCTGCGACGGGATCGGCTGCACCTGGAAGAGGGCGTCGCGCGTCGTGGCGTTGTAGTACGTCGCCTCGATGCTGAGACGCGAGGCGAGGAGCGAGGCGTCGAAGCCGAGCTCGATCTCGCGCGTGCGCTCCGGCCCCAGGTCCGGGTTGCCCAGGTTGCGCGTCGTCACCCCCGGCTGCCCCTTTAGCCCGGCGATCGGGTCCCACGTGCGCACCGCGTCGAAGGCGCCCGGCGCCTTCCCCGCCTCCCCGATCGCGGCCCGCAGCCGCAGGCTCTGCACCAGGTCCTTCGGGAAGAACGCCTCGTCCGAGATCACGTACGACGCGCTCAGCTTCGGGTACGCCTGAAGCCCGTAGTCCTTGCCGAACGCGCTGTTGCCGTCCACCCGCACGCCGCCGATCAGGAACAGCCGGTCGGCCACGCCCAGCTTCTCCTGGAGGAAGACGCCCGCGTTGTCCTTCCGGCTCTTCGACTCCGAGCTCGTCGTGCGCGCCGCCGAGCTGATCGTGAAGTTCCCCGGCCCGGAGAAGTCCAGCCCGCTCGCATCCACCTCGTGCCGCCGCTCGCTGATGAACTGCCCGCCCCAGGTGAGCGACGAGCGCAGCGTCGACGTCACCTCCGTCTCCCACGTGCCGGTGTACTCGACGGTCAGCGTCCGATCCTGCCAGCGCTGCACCCCGATGCTCCCGGGCGTGTAGAGGTAGTAGCCGAACGGGAGCACGCCGCTGTTCGTCGCGTCCAGCGTGTTCAGCCCGAGGCGCAGACTGTTCCGCAGGTGGCTCGACCAGACGTGCTCCAGGTTCAGCCCCGAGATGAAGTTGTCCGTCTCGCCCAGCAGCTTCTGCTGCAACACCCAGCTATGGTCGCGCTGCCCCGGCCAGTACCCCTTGTCCTCCCGCATCGCGTTCAGGATGTAGCCATGGCGGTTGTTCGAGTCCGCCACGTACCGCGTCTGCCGGTTCGTGTACGAGTTGTTTAGCGACAGGTGCAGCCGCGGGCTCAGCGTCACGTCGAAGTTGCCGGTCACGCCGTAGTGCTTCGACCATTGCGTGTCGACGATCCCCTTCTCGCTCGAGCCCGAGCCGGAGATGTAGTAGCGCAGGCTCTCGTTCCCCCCGCGCACCGATCCCTCGTAACGCTGCACCGGCCCCGTCCGCTTGATCGGCGTCAGGTCCAGGCACGTCGGATCCTCGCAGATCGTCTCGCTCAGCGTCGGCCAGAAGTTCGCGCCGCCCGTCACCGCGAACGCCCACTGCGGCTTCCCCGTCGACCCCCGCTTCGTGAAGATCTGGATGACGCCGCCCGACGCCTCCGTGCCGTAGAGCGTCGTCGCCGCCGCGCCCTTGATGATCTCGACGCGCTCGATGTCGCCCAGGTTCAGCTCGTCCAGCGCCAGCCCGCTCACCCGTGCGCCCCGGCCGTCCTCCAGGTTCGCCGGCGGGATCCGCGCCGTCGACAGCCGCACACCGTCCACGTAGATCAGCGGCTCGTTCCCCTGCGAGACGCTGTTCACGCCGCGAAGCTGTAGCGTCCCGCTCGCGCCGACCTGCCCGCTGAGCGAGAGGCTCTGCACCCCCGCCGTGCTCCCGCGCAGCATCGTCTCCAGGTTGTCCACCGGCCGCGTGTTCAGCTTGGCCACGTCGATCTGCGCCAGCGAGTTGCCGATCTCCTTCCGCCGCGCGGCCGCACCCACCCCCGTCACCACCACCTGGTCCAGCAGCACCGCGCTCGTCCGCATCCGGAACGTCACCGTCGCCGCCGCCCCCGCCGACACCGTCACCGTCTGCGTTTCCGCCCCGTACCCGATGATCTCCGCGCGCACCTGGTGCGTCCCCACCGGCACGTTCGAGATCGTGAACTCCCCGCCCGCGCCCGAGACCGCGCCCAGCCCACTCCCCACCACGTAGATCTGCGCCGACGCGATCGGCCCGCCCCCGCTCGCGTCCAGGACCCGTCCCGTGATGCTGCCGGTCTGCGCCGACGCCTCGCGCGCGCCGCCCGCCAGGGCGACGACGGCCACGAGACCCGCCGTGAGCCCGCCCCCGCGCGCCAGCCGTGCGAGACCCCCCGCGAGACCCGTCGCCGGGCGCCCGCGCCTCCAGTCGGTGCCTGCCATAGGACTTCGCTCCTGTTCGAGGAATCCCGGATGGATCACCGGAAGAGATCGCGGCACGGCACCCACGCGCGGACGCCCCGCCGCGCGGGCCGAACCCGCGCCCGCGGCGGCGTGCGCACGCCCGGCCGGCCGTGGCCCCTCATCGGCCGCGAGCGTGGCACTGGCCAGCGAGATCCGCGCGCCCATGCCGCTCCTGGTCTGCGCAGAGCCGGCGCACCGGCCGGCGAGCCCGGGTCGCCGCCGGCGCAGCATCGGTTGAGACGTGCGAACCCGGCGGAGCCGCGCGCACGGCTCGCCGGTGAAGAAGGGAGGCCGGCCTCGCCGGCCGCATCGGCGCAGCCGCGGTCGCCCGCGGCCGGCTGGTCGCTCAGGTACGCGGTGCGCGCCGCCGCAGCACGCGCCCGCCCAGGGCGTCCGTGAACCGCCCGCCGTCGATCGCGAAGCGCCCGTTCACCAGCACGTGCACCATCCCCTCCGCGAGCTGGTGCGGGTTCTGGTAGTCGGCCTTGTCGCGCACCCGCGCCAGGTCGAACACGACGACGTCCGCGTACGCCCCCGGCCGCAGCAGCCCCCGGTCCGCCACGCCGAACACCGTCGCCGGCAGGCTCGTCATGCTGCGCACCGCGAACGCCAGGTCCACGACGCCGTCCTCCACCACGTACTTCCGCAGCTTCCGCGGGTACGTGCCGTAGCTGCGCGGGTGCGGAACCCCCACCCCCATCGGCACCAGGTCGCCGTCCGTCGACGTCATCGTCCACGGCTGCCGCATGAACGTCTCGACATCGCGCGGGTTCATGTTGAACGACACCATCGCCGCGCCACCCTGCTTCACCAGCTCGACCGCCAGGTCCAGCGGGTCCACCCCCCGCGCCGCCGCCACCGCCGCCAACGTCTTCCCCTCGATCGACGGGTCCTTCGCGAAACGGCGGAACTGAAGCCGGTCCGCGCCGCCCCGCCGATCCAGGTTCTCCACCATCGCCGCGCGGATCTTCGCCATCTCCGCCGGCGTGTTCAGCCGCCGCAGGAGTGCACTGTCGCCACCCGCCTCCGCCCAGCGCGGGATCAGCGCGCTGTTCAGGCTGCTCCCCGACGCCTCGTACGGGTACTGGTCCGCGAACACCTCGATCCCCCGCTCCCGCGCCCGGTTGATCCGCTCCACGATCGCCGTCGAGTACCCCCACACGTGCGGACCCAGCGCCTTCACGTGCGTCACCACCCCCCGCAGCTTCGCCTCCCGCGCCACCGTGATCACCTCGTCCACCGCCGCCACCAGCCCCACCGTGTAGTCCGCCTCGTCCCGGATGTGGCTCGTGTACACACCCCCGTACGCCGCCGCCACCTTCGCCAGCTCCACCAGCTCGTCCGTCTTCGAGAAGCTCCCCGGCGCGTAGAACGGCCCGCTCGACAGCCCGAACGCCCCTTCCTCCATCCCCGCCCGCACCAGCGCCCGCATCCGCTCCAGCTCCGCCGCCGTCGGCGCCCGGTCCGCCATCCCCAGCACCGCCCGCCGCGCCGAGCCGTGTGGCACCAACTGGGCGACGTTCACCCCCAAACCGTCCCGCTCCAGCGCCGCCCGCTGCGCCGCAAGATCCACCGGCCCGCCACCGTCCGGGTTCACGAACACCGTCGTGATCCCCTGCGCCACCAATGGCCGCGCCGGACTCAGCGCCTTCGTCTCCAGCCCGGGACCCGCGTGCGAGTGCACGTCGATGAAGCCCGGCGCCACGTACAGCCCCGTCGCATCCACCTCCCGCTTCGCCGTCGCCCCGCTCAGGTCCCCGATCGCCGCGATCCGGTCGCCGCTCACCGCCACGTCCGCGTAGTACCACGGGTTGCCCGTCCCGTCCACGACGCGCCCATGGCGGATGATCACGTCGTACTGCTGCCCCGCCGCCGGCACCGCCCACAGCGGCGCCCCCAGGGCGACGAGGAGTCCCAGCGTCCGTCGGAGCTGCGGCATGGGGCCTCCCGTTCGGGGTGACGGCGCCACCACGCCCGGGGCGCCCGGCGTCCGGGCCCCGGGTTCGGTATCCCGACACGATCCCAGCACATGCATGCGGACTTGGATCCAAACCGGGAGATGAAAGAGGGAATGCCGGCAACCTAGGACCGCCGCCGGCGCGGTGTCAACGAGTTTGGCGCGCCGCCGCCGGCCGGGGCGTCCTCGCCCCCCTCGATCCCGGCTCGGCGCGCGACCGGCCGCGAGCCCCGGCGAGCGGGCGGCGCATCCCGCGGCTCGGCCGGCGCATCTCGCGCCTCGGCCGGCGCATCTCGCGCCTCGGCCGCGGCCTGTGGCGCGTTGCGACGCGGCGCGACCACGCGTTAGCGTTCGCGGGGCGGGCTCGCTCCCGACCCCGGCGCCGCTTCCCGGGTTGCGCCCACCCGGTCGGCGGTGCGTTCGATGATCCAGCTTTGCCTCCTCGGGGGAGTCGACCGTTGAGAGCCTACGCCCTCGTGCCCGCGCTCGTTGCCGCCGCGTGCGCCGCGGCCGCCGCGGCCCCCGCGGTGCGCCGCCGGGCCGCCGCGCCGTCGCCGGCCGATCCGACGTTTGCCGCCGATGTCGCGCCGATCCTCTACCGTGCGTGCGTCGGCTGCCACCGTCCCGGCGGCTCCGCGCCGTTCAGTCTCCTCACCTACGAGGACGCCCGGGTCCGCGCCGACAAGATCGCGGCCGCAACGGCACGGCGTGCCATGCCGCCGTGGCTGCCGGAGCCCGGCTACGGCCGCTTCATCGGCGAGCGTCGCCTGAGCGAGGCCGAGATCGCCACGCTCCGGCGCTGGGCCGACATCGGCGCGCCGCCGGGCGACACCGCCCACGTCCCCGCGCCCCCGCCGCTCCCGGAGGACGGTTGGCGCCTGGGCGAGCCGGACATCGTCGTCGAGCTGCCCGCGCTCGACCTCCCGCCACGGGGACCCGAGGCGTTCCGCAATCTGGTCGTCGCCGCGCCGGTGCAGCGGACGGTCTGGGTCAGGGCCGTCGCGCTGCTTCCGGGCGCCGCGCCGCGCGTGGTCCACCATGCCCGGCTGATGGTCGACACCACGGCCTCCTCCCGGACGTTCGACGCCGCCGACCCGGAGCCCGGCTTCGGCGGCATGGACGTCGCCACGAACGCGACGAACCCGGAGGGCTTCTTCGTCGGCTGGACGCCGGGCAAGGTCGACGTGCCGGACGGCTCGGCGCTCGCCTGGCCGCTCCGCCCCGGCACCGACCTCGTCCTCCAGCTCCATCTGCGCACGACCGGCCGCCCGGAGCGGGTCCAGCCCCGGATCGGCCTCTACCTCGCGCCCGCCCCGCCCACGCGCCGCCCGTCCATCGTGATGCTCGGGTCCGAGTCGATCGACATTCCCGCCGGGGACAGCGCCTACGTCGTCGCCGACGACTACCGCCTCCCCGTGGCCGTCGACGTGCTCGGGCTCTACCCGCACGCCCACTACCTCGCCCGCGAGATGCTCGCCTGGGCGACGCTCCCCGACGGCCGGCGCCGGTGGCTGCTCCGCATTCCCGAGTGGGACTTCAACTGGCAGGACGAGTACCGCTACGCCGAGCCCGTGCACCTTCCGGCCGGCTCGGTTGTCTCCATGCGCTTCACGTACGACAACTCGGCGGCGAACCCGCGCAACCCGAACCGCCCGCCGCGGCGCGTGAAGTACGGTCCGACGTCGATGGACGAGATGGGCGATCTCGTGGTGCAGGTGCTCGCGGCGAGCGAGGCGGACCGCCGCACGCTCGAGCACGACATCGAGTGGGGGCACGAGGTCGCGAAGCTGGAGCGCCGCGCGCGCGACGCGAGCGCCCGCGCCGACACGCTCGCGGCCGCCGGCCGCCTCGACGAGGCGCTCGCGCTCTACCGCGAGGCCGTCCGCCTGGTCAACTCGCCGCGCGCCATGGCCGCGATGGCCCGCATTCTCGTCCGTCGGGGCGACGTCGCGACCGCGGTCCTCGCCGCCGAGCGCGCCGCCGCGCTCACCTCCCGCGCCGATCCGCGCATCCTCGATGCGCTCGCGGCGGCGTACCGCGCCGCGGGCCGGACGCGCGAGGCCGCGGCCGTGGGGCGCGAGGCGGTGCGCATCGCCGAGCGCGCCGGCGAGCGGGCGCTCGCGGACTCGCTCAGGGCGCCGCCGCACCGCTGACGCCGCGGCGCGAGCGCTCGGGCCGGGGCATGCTCCTTGCCCCGCAAGGGCGCGTCCGGCCCACAACCGCCGCGCAGGTTCGGAGGCCCCCCGGTATGAGTCCCACCCAACAGATCGCCACGCGGATCCCCGGTCTCGATCGACTGCTGCGTGGCGGGCTCCGCCGCGGCGGGCTGCACCTGATCGTCGGGGAGCCGGGCGCCGGAAAGACCATCCTCGCGCACGAGATCGGCGCCTTCTACGCGCGCGCGGGGCGACAGGTGCTCTACGTCACCGCGCTGGTGGAGAGTCACCAGACGCTGCTCTCGAAGTTCCGGACGTTCTCCTTCTTCGAGCCGTCGATCATCTCCCGCACGTTCTACTACGCCAGCCTGGCCGCCGCCCTGGACGCGGAGGGGTTCCCCGGCGTGCACCGCGAGATCGGGCGGCTGCTGCGCGAGAGCGTACCGATGCTCCTCGTGATCGACGGGTTGCACGGCCTGAGGCAGCTCGCGACGACGCCGGCGGAGTATCACCGCTTCCTCACGTTCCTCCAGGCCCAGTGCGCGACCACGGAGACGACCGGCCTCCTCATCGCCAACCGCGAGGACGCGAGCACGGCGGACCCGATGTACAGCGTCTCCGACGGGATCCTCGTGCTCGAGATGATCGAGGGTGTTCGGCGCCGCGTCCGCTCGATCGAGGTCCGCAAGCTCCGTGGCGTGGGCCACCTGACGGGCACGCACATGCTGCGGATCACGTCGGACGGGCTGGAGATCTACCCGCGGGTCGAGGCGCTCGTCGCCGACACCCCACCCGTGGAGACGCCGGTGCCCGGCCGTGTCCGCTTCGGCGTGGACGGCCTCGACCGGATGGTCGGCGGCGGGATCGGCGCGGGCTCCGTGACGCTCGTGACCGGGACGCCGGGCGCCGGGAAGACCTCGCTCGCGCTCAGCTTCCTCGCGGCTGGCGTGGAGGCCGCGGAGCCCGCACTCTTCGTCGGCTTCCACGAGACGCCCGACCGCCTGCTCCGGAAGGCGGACGCACTCGGTCTCCCGCTCGACGCCGGTCCCGGTCCGGCCGCCGCCCACTTCCACTGGACGCCGTCCGCCGACGTGCTCGTCGACCGCGTCGCCCACGAGGTGCTGGACACGGTGGAGACCCACGGGATCCGGCGCGTCGCGATCGACGGCGCGGACGACCTCGTGCGCGCGCTGCTCGAGCCGAGCCGGGCCGTGCCCTTCCTCAACGCCTTCATGGACCTGCTCAGGGGCCGCGGCGTGGCCGTGCTGCTGACCAAGGAGCTGGAGCAGATCTTCCGCCTCGACCTCGTCATGCCGATGGCGGACATCTCCGCGGCCGTCGACAACATCGTGCTCCTGCGGTACCTCGAGCTCGGGGGGCGGCTGACGCGCCTGCTCTCGATCCTCAAGATCCGCGATCAGGATTACGACCCCTCGATCCGCGAGTTCGCCATCAGCAGCCGGGGGATCCGGCTCGGCGGCATCTTCGGCCGCGCGGAGCGTCCGTCCGGCGGGCCGCCACGGCCGCGCGGCGACGACGAGACCGCCGGATGAACCCGCCCCGGGTGCTCGTGGTGGACGACGAGCCGATGATGCTCGAGATCGCGGAGGATCTGCTGCGGGCGGCCGGCTTCGACGTGCTCACCGCGTCGCGCGGCACGGATGCGCTCGCGCTCACGGCCGAGGAGCGGCCCGACGTCGTCCTGCTCGACATCATGATGCCGGGGATGGATGGTCGGGAGGTCTGTCGCCGCATCAAGAGCGACCCCGCGCTGGCCGGCACGAAGGTCGTGCTGACCAGCGCGCTCCACGAGAGCGAGGTCGACTGGAGCGACACCGGCGCCGACGGGTTCCGGGAGAAGAACGTCGACCTGCTCGGCCTCCCCGACTACCTGCGCCGGGTCATCGCCAAGGACGGCGCGGGGCCGCAGCCATCCGCCGACTGAGCCGCACGCCGCCTCGCGGCATCAAGCGACCGCGCCGGAGCGCCGATACTCGTCAGCGCACTCGCGGGTGACCGCCCGCCTCCCGAGCACGCTCGACGAGCGAGAGGCGCATGACCCGACCGATGTCCCGGCCGCCGACCTGGGTGAGGCTCGTGCGCCGCTCGACGGCGCTCGGCCTCGGCCTCGCATTGGCCGCGTGCGACGGCCGGCCCGCGGCGCAGCGGGCGCCCGCCGGCACGGCCGTCGTCGCGCTCCCGAACGACCTGCGCGACATGAACCCGCTCGTCGCCGACGAGGCGTACTCGTCTGAGGTCCTCCGCTACGCCCTCTTCCTCCCGCTCGTCGGCCTCGGGCCGAAGCTCGAGTACACGCCCCGCCTCGCCGAGTCCTGGGAGATGCTCGGCGACACCGGCGTCGTCCTCCACCTGCGCCGCGACGTCCGCTGGCAGGACGGCGTCCCGACCACCGCCGAGGATGCGCTCTTCACCGTGCAGCGCGCGCTCGATCCGGCGACGGCGTACCCCGGCATCTCCGCTTTCGCCGCCTGGACCGGCGGCGAGGTGCTCGACTCGTTCACGGTCCGCTTCCACTTCAAGCCCGGGGCGGAGCCGCTCGCCGGGCTGCCGTTCCTGCCGGTCGTGCCGAAGCACCTCCTCGACACGATCCCGCCGGCGCGCCTGCGGCAGGCCGCGTTCAACCAGCACCCGATCGGCAACGGACCGTTCCGCGTCGTCAGTCACCAGGCCAACGACCGCTGGGTGCTCGAGGCGAATCCCGACTTCCCCGCCGCCCTCGGCGGCCCGCCCCCCCACCCCCGCCTCCTCATGCCCGGCGGCCCCCAGAACCCCCC
>JADGGV010000756.1 GCA_019689775.1 Gemmatimonadota bacterium | reverse complement strand
GGCTACTCCCCACTGGGCCCGGAAAGTGACCTCCTCGCCCGCGGGCGGCAAGGGGCGCCGGCGCTCACTCCATCGTCGCGCGCCGCCGGCGGGCGCCGCCGGTGCCGGACGGCCGCGCGGCGCCGCGCCCGAACGCGGGGACGAACTCCCCGTGCGCCATGTCCCGGGCCGTGTGCGCGACCCCCTTCCCCAGGTCCCGCGCCGCCGCCAGCGCGGCCCGCCCCGCCGTCCGCGGCGTCAACTCCGGCACCTCGCCGTAGAGGCCGTCGGCGGGCTCGACGCCGAGACCGGAGGTGTAGACCATCTCCCCACCCAGGTACGCACTGTAGAGCATGGCGCCGAGCACGCCGCACCCGGTCGCCAGGTAGCCCGGCGTCGCCCGGGGGCGGCGGTGGCGGTAGACGGCCATCGCGCCGAGCGCCACCACGCCCATGAGGTTCAGCGTCCGGTGCGTCTGGAGGGTGGCGAGGGCCCGCGGGTCCTCGGTGTTCACCTCCTCCTGCGCGACGAAGCCGAAGAGTCCGGCCGTCGCCGCCGCAGCAGCCGCCGCCTTGATCCCCCACGCGCCCAGCCGGCTGAGGTCCGCCCGGTGCCCCCTGCGGCCGAGCAGGTCCGCCACCAGCGCGAGCGGGAAGAGCGTGAGCGGGAAATGCACGAGAGCGGGGTGAACTTCCGTGAGTCGCATGGCCATGGTCGTCCTCCGAGAACGCGGTCGGCCCCGCGAGCGGAGGGGGCAAGAACGGTACCGGCCCGCGCCCGCGGCGCCGCCGCCTCGGCACGCTCGCCGATGGCGACGACGCCACCGCCTGGCCCGCGCGAGGCGACGCCTCAGCCGGCGCCGAGCGCCCGCGCGATCAGGGCATCCCGCCACCGCCACGGCAGCCGCTCGAGGAGGAGTCGGATCCGGGCGTCCCGGCCCACGACGTAGCGCGCCCTCGGGCGCGCCGCCGTGAGCGCCTCCGCCACGACCCGCGCGACGGCATCCGGCGGAAGCCCGCGCACCTCATTCCCCGAGACACGCCGGCGCGCCGCCTCGATCATGTCGCGGTACAGCGCCACCGATTCCGCCGGCAGCTCGCTCAGCCGCGACTCGGCCGCCGCCACCGACGCGGACCAGATCGGCGTCGCGATCACGCCCGGCTCCACGACGGACACCGCCACTCCCCAACGCCGCAGCTCCACCCGCAGGGCGGCCGCGACCGCTTCCACCGCGAACTTCGACGCCGAGTACGCGCCCGTGATGGGCAGCGCGCTGCGCCCCGCGATCGAGCCGATGAACACGATCCGGCCGCGCCCGCGCCGGAGCAGCGGCAGCAGCGCCTGCGTCACCGCCACCTGCCCCACCACGTTCACCTCGAGCTGCCGCCTCAGGTCCGCCAGCGGGATCAGCTCCAGCGGCGCCGCCACCGCGATCCCCGCGTTGTTCACCAGCCCCGCCAGCCCCGCCC
>JADGGV010000755.1 GCA_019689775.1 Gemmatimonadota bacterium | reverse complement strand
GGCGGTCGTCTGTGAGGCGGGGCATGGGTGCATCACGTGCTCGGACCGGGGGGTTCCGATGCGGGTGCTGTCGATCGATGCGGCCGGCGAGCTGGCGGAGTGCGAGGACGGGGCGGGGCGGCGGGAGGTGGTAATGACGGGCGTCGTCGGCGACGTCGTCGCCGGAGACGTGCTGCTGGTGCACGCGGGGACGGCGCTGCTGCGGCTCGGGGCGGGCGAGGAGGGCGCGTGAGGTTCGTCGACGAGTTCCGCGATGCGGAGCTGGGGCGCGCGCTCGCCGAGGAGATCCGGCGCCTGGTCGAGCCGGGTCGCCACTACAAGATCATGGAGGTGTGCGGCGGGCACACGCACACGATCTACCGCTACGGCGTCGACGATCTGCTGCCGGCGAACGTCGAGCTGGTGCACGGGCCGGGGTGCCCGGTGTGCGTGATCCCGATGGGGCGGGTGGACGACGCGATCGCGATCGCGCACCAGCCCGGCGTCATCTTCACCTGCTTCGGCGACATGCTGCGCGTGCCGGGCTCGGCCGGCTCGCTGCTGGACGCGAAGGCGGCGGGCGCGGACGTGCGCATGGTGTACTCGCCGCTCGACGCGCTGCGGCTGGCGAGGTCGAACCCGGAGCGCGACGTCGTCTTCCTCGCGATCGGCTTCGAGACGACGGCGCCGTCGACCGCGCTCACGCTGCGGCGCGCGCGCGCCGAGGGCGTGCGCAATTTCTTCTGCATCTGCAACCACGTCACGATCGTGCCGCCGGTGCGGGCCCTCTTGGAGTCGCCGGACCTGCGGCTGGACGGCTTCATCGGCCCCGGGCACGTGTGCACGGTGGTCGGCGGGCGGCCGTTCGAGTTCGTCGCGTCGGAGTACGGCAAGCCGGTGGTGATCAGCGGCTTCGAGCCGCTCGACCTGCTCCAGTCGGTGCACATGATCCTGCGGCAGCTCGCGGAGGGGCGCTGCGAGGTGGAGAACCAATACCGGAGGGTCGTGCCGTACGAGGGGAACCCGCAGGCGCTGCGCGTGATGGCGGAGGTCTTCGAGCTGCGGCCGCACTTCGAGTGGCGCGGGCTCGGCTTCATCTCGCAGAGCGGGCTGAAGCTGTCGGCGGCGTACGCGGAGTTCGACGCGGAGCGGCGCTGGCGCGTGCCGGGCGTGCGCGTGGCGGACCCGAAGGCGTGCCAGTGCGGCGAGGTGCTGAAGGGCGTGATCAAGCCGTGGGAGTGCAAGGTGTTCGGCACGGCGTGCACGCCGCAGCACCCGATCGGCACGTGCATGGTCTCGAGCGAGGGCGCGTGCGCGGCGTACTACAACTTCGGGCGCGTCGCCCGGGAGCGGGTGGTCGTATGAGCACGGTGCCGCCGCCGAGCGCGGTCCCGCCCGTTGGCGCCGTTCCGGCCCCAAGCCCGGCGCCGTCGGTGGCCGCGGTGCCACCTGTGGGTGCGACCGCACCC
>JADGGV010000754.1 GCA_019689775.1 Gemmatimonadota bacterium | reverse complement strand
GCGCGGTACGGCGCCGAGTTCTACGGCCGGCGACCGGGCGGCGCACGCGGCTACCCGGGCGGGCCGGGACGCGGCGAAGGCTTCACGCGCGAGCGGAGGTGGGGCGGCGCCGGTGGCTACGCGGGCGCAGGCCGCTACGGCGCCGGCCGCGGGCTGCCGGGCGGACGCTGGCGTGGCGCCCCGGGCGAATGGGGGTACGGCGGCGAGTACGGCACGAGCCGCACGCGACCGCACGAGTACGGCGAGGACTTTGGCGACCGGTTGGAGCACGGGTGGAACAGGTTCAAGCGCGGCGTCCGCCACGTGTTCGGCCGCGAGGGCTACGGGCGCGAGTATCGGCGGCGCCGGTGACCGCGGCGCGCGCGGCGGCACGGCGCTGCGCGGGCTGCGCATGACCGTCGACTATCCGCGCGAGATGGCGTACTTCGAGAAGCCAGGAGGCGGGCGGCCATGAGCGAGCCGCGCGGCGCGAACCCCTCCCTTACCGATCCGGCGGCCTCGCCCGAAGCCGCCTGGCCGCCGCTCCCGCTGGACGCCTGGGCCGCCACCTACGCCACGCTGCACCGCTGGACGCAGGTCGTCGGCAAGACGCCGCTCGCGCTCGCGCCGTCGCTCAACCACTGGTGGCACGTGGCGTTCCACCTCACCAGCCGCGGGCTCCACACCGGCCCCCTGCCGTACGGCGACCGCACGTTCGACATCGACTTCGACCTGCTCGACCACCGCCTCGTCGTCCGCACCAGCCGCGGCGAGATCCGCGAGCTGCCGCTCCGCCCCCGCTCCGTCGCCGACTTCTACGCCGAGTACCGGGCGCTCCTCGACGACCTCGGCATCCGCTTCCACATCCTCGCCCGCCCGGTCGAGCTGCCGGATGCGACGCCGTTCGCCGAGGACCGCGACCACGCCGCCTACGACGCCGACGCCGTCGGCCGCTTCTTCCGCGCGCTCCGCTCCGCCGACCGCGTGCTGCGGACGTTCCGCTCGCGCTTCGTCGGCAAGGCCAGCCCGGTCCACTTCTTCTGGGGCGGCTTCGACCTGGCGGTCACCCGCTTCTCCGGCCGGCCGGCGCCGCCGCACCCCGGCGGCGCACCGAACGTCGCCGATTGGGTCATGCGCGAGGCCTACTCGCACGAGGTGTCGAGCGCCGGCTTCTGGCCCGGCGGCGCGCCCGTCGACGAGCCGCTCTTCTACACCTACGCCTACCCGGAGCCGCCCGGCTTCGCCGGCGCGCCGATCGGCCCGGAGGGCGCCTACTACCACCCCGAGCTGCGCGAGTTCGTGCTGCCCTACGCCGCCGTGCGCGCCGCCGCCGACTCCGACGCAGCGCTCCTCGAATTCCTCCACCGCGGCTACGAGGCCGCCGCCGACCTCGGCGGGTGGGACCGCGCCGCGCTCGAGCGGCTGGGCTGAGGGACGCCCGACGCGCCCCGGCCTCCCCCAAAACCCGGCC
>JADGGV010000753.1 GCA_019689775.1 Gemmatimonadota bacterium | reverse complement strand
GCCCCCGCCGCCCGGTCCCGCGGCGCCGCCCTCGGGCATGTCCAGCCGCACGACGTTCTGCGCCTTGAGCCCTTTCGGCTCCTCGACGATGTCGAATTCGACCCGCTCGCCCTCCTGGAGCGTCTTGAAGCCCTTCATGTTGATGGCGCTGTGGTGGACGAACACGTCGGGGCCGCCGTCCTGCTGGATGAAGCCGTACCCCTTGTCCTGCGAGAACCACTTCACGGTACCGGTGGTGCGAGCCATAAGGCCGATCCTGTTACGGGCACGAGGTGGAAGCGCGAAGAAAACCCGGCGGCTCGCGCCGCAGGATGTGGGCCAGGCCGCGCCCCCGCGCGCCTCCGCTCCGCCGGGCCCCCGGCGTCCTCCGCGATCATCGCGCCACCGGTGTGCAAGCGCGGCGCCGTGGGGCGTCCTATCGGGTAGCTTCGCCGGGCCGAACCGTCCGGATGCCGTCACCACCGGGCTCGAGCGGCTGGAAGGCGTTTTCCATGGCCGTTAGACTGGACCCGTGAGCGTCGACTGGGGCGAGGTGTACCGAGTTACCTATCAGGACCTGGTCCGGTTCCTCTACCGCAAGGTGTGGGATGCGGAACGGGCTCAGGACCTGGCGCAGGAGTCGTTCGTCCGGGCGCTCGACCATACCCCGGACAACCCCCGCGCCTTCCTCTTCACCGTCGCGTCCAACCTGGCGCGGGACGAGGCGCGGACCGGCCTCCGTCGACGCCAGCACCTGACGCTGCTCCGCGACGACGCCGACCTCGCGCCGTCGCGCCCGCCGGCGCCCGACCACGCGATCGAGGACGCCGAGCGTCGGGCCGCGGTCCGCCGCGCGCTCGACGCGCTCGGCGAGCGCGACCGCGAGGCGCTGCTCCTCTGGGACGCGGGGCTCGATTACGAGGAGATCGCCCGGCACGTCGGCATCGCCGTCGGCTCCGTCGGAACCACGCTCGCCCGGGCCCGACGGCGCCTCGTCGAGGCGCACGCCGCGCTGGAGGGAAGTCATGTCGCACGTGGATGACGGGCGGCTCCACGCCCACCTCGACGGGGCGCTGAGCCCCGAGGAGCGCGTCGCCGTCGAGGCGCACCTCGCGGAGTGCGCCGACTGCCGCGCCGACCTCGAGCGCGCGCGCCGCTTCCGGGCGCGCGCCCGGCAGCTCCTGGCGCTCGCCGCGCCGGACGCCGTCGAGCCGCCCCCGTTCGACGCGATCCGCGCCCGCGCCGAGGCACGCCGCGCCGCCGCGCCGGCCGCCGCCCGCAGCCCCGCCGCGACGAACGCCGATCGCGGCCCGGCCACGTCCCTCGACGCCGGCGCCGCACCGCACCGCCGGCTGCCGCGCGGGCTCGCCTGGGCCGCCGTCGCCGTGCTCGCGCTCGGCCTCGCCGGACTCGCTCGCACCCTCGTCCGGGCGCCGTCCCCCGAGCCGCGCCTCGCCAGCGCCGCCGACGAG
>JADGGV010000752.1 GCA_019689775.1 Gemmatimonadota bacterium | reverse complement strand
GGCCCCCGCCGGAGCGGCCGTTTAGCTTGGCCCATCCCCTGCCGAGGAGTCCCCCGTGCCCCAGCCGCCCACCCGGTCCGTGCTCGACCAGCTTCCCGCGGCCGCCGACGCCGTCGCCGCCACGCCGGCGCCCGAGCGCCTGCCGCGCCGGCTGGGGACGTGGAGCGCCGCCGCGGTCGTCGTCGGCATGATCATCGGCAGCGGGATCTTCCGTGTGCCGGCGACCGTCGCCGCGGAGGTCGGCGCGGACGGCGCAATGCTCGCGCTGTGGGTGCTCGGCGGCGCGATCGCCGGCTCGGGCTCGCTCGCCGTCGCGGAGCTGGCGACGATGTTCCCGCGCGCCGGGGGGATCTTCGTCTACCTGCGCGAGACGTACGGCCCGCTGCCGGCGTTCCTCTTCGGCTGGACCGACTTCCTCATCGTGCGCCCGGGCACGTCGGCCGCCGTGGCGCTGATCTTCACGGCGTACCTCGGCCACTTCGTGCCGCTCGGGCCGGGGGCGCAGCGGCTGATCGGCGCCGGACTCATCCTCCTCTTCGCGGCCGCGAACTACCGCTCGCTCGACTGGGCGGCGCGGCTCCAGAACGCGTCGTCCGCGGCGAAGCTCGCCGCGCTCCTCGGCCTCGCCGTCGCCATCCTCGCGCTCGGCGAGCCGTCGGGGGGCGCGTTCGCGGGACCGCTCGCGTTCCGGCCGGCGACGTGGGGCGGGCTCGGCGTCGCGCTCGTCGCCGTCATGTGGGCGTACGACGGCTGGGCCGACGTAGCCGCCATGGCGGGCGAGGTCCGCGACCCGGGCCGCTCGCTCCCCCGCGCGGTCGTCCTCGGGATGGGCGGCGTCATCGCCGCGTACCTCGCCGCCAACGTCGCGTACCTCTACGTCCTGCCGGTCGCCGCGATGGGCGGCTCCGAGCTGGTCGCCGCCGACGCCGCCACCCGCGCGCTCGGCTCGGTCGGCGGCGCGCTCATCTCCGCGCTCGTCATGCTCGCCACCGTCGGCACGCTGAACGCGAACGTCATGACCGCGCCGCGCTTCGTCTGGGCGATGGCCGAGGAGGACCTGTTCTTCCGCCGCCTGGCCGCCGTGCACCCGCGCTACCGCACGCCGCACGTCGCCATCGTCGTCTCGACCGCGCTCGCGCTCGTCTACATCTCCAGCCAGACGTTCGAGCAGCTCACGAACGCCATCGTGCTGGGCGAGTGGCCGTTCTACGCGATGGCGGTCGCCGCCGTCGCCATCCTGCGACGCCGCCGCCCCGACCACCCGCGCCCGTACCGCTCGCCGGCGTCGCCCTGGTTGCCGGGGATGTTCGTCGCCGGCTCGCTCGTGCTCCTGGGGAATTCGCTGCTGGAGACGCCGACGCTCACGCTGGCGAGCTTCGGGGGGATCCTGTCGGGGCTGCCGGTCTATGCGGTGTGGCGCCGGTGGGGGCGCCGGCGCGGGGCGGCCTAGGCG
>JADGGV010000751.1 GCA_019689775.1 Gemmatimonadota bacterium | reverse complement strand
CTCCTCGGGGGCGGGCCACGCTGAAGCGATTCGGGGGAATGGAGATGCGGCGAACGAGGCGTCGGGTGCTGGCGGGCGTGCTGGCGGGGGTGGCGCTGCTGGCCGGACGCGGGGCGCGGGCCCAGGCGGTTCCGGCGCTGGCGGCGGAGCGCTACACCCTGCCGAACGGGCTCGAGGTGATCCTGCACGAGGACCACTCGACGCCGATCGTGGCGGTGAACACGTGGTACCACGTGGGCTCGGCGGACGAGAAGCCGGGGCGGACGGGCTTCGCGCACCTCTTCGAGCACATCATGTTCATGGGCTCGGAGCATGTGCCGACGGGGGTGTTCGACCAGTTGCTGGAGGCGGCCGGCGCGAACAACAACGGTTCGACGACGATGGACCGCACGAACTACTACGAGGTGCTGCCGTCGAACGCGCTGCCGCTGGCGTTGTGGCTGGACTCGGACCGGATGGGGTTCCTGCTGCCGACCATGGACCAGGCGAAGCTGGACCTCCAGCGGGACGTGGTGAAGAACGAGCGGCGCGAGCGCTACGACAACGTGCCGTACGGCCGGGCGTACGAGACGATCCTGGCGGCGCTGTACCCGGCGTCGCACCCCTACCACTGGCCGACGATTGGCTCGATGGCGGACCTGAGCGCGGCGTCTCTGGAGGATGTGCGGCAGTTCTTCCGGACGTACTACGCGCCGAACAACGCGACGCTGGTGATCGCGGGGGACTTCGACCCGGACTCGGCGAAGGCGTGGGTGCGGCGCTACTTCGCGGACATTCCGCGGGGGCCGGCGGTGCCGCCGCGGCCGCAGGTGCCGGCGGTGACGCTCGCGAGGGACACGGTGCTGGTGCTGGAGGACCGGGTGCAGCTTCCGCGCTACTACGCCGCGTGGCACTCGACGAAGGCGTTCGCGCCGGACGACGCCGCGCTCCAGGTGCTGGCGTACGTGCTGGCGGGGGACAAGAACTCGCGGCTGTACAAGCGGCTGGTCTACGACCTCGAGGCGGCGCAGCGCGTGGATGCGGAGCAGGACGGGGGCCGGCTGGACGGGATGTTCCTGCTGTCGATCACGCCGAAGCCGGGGCAGTCGCCGCAGAAGCTGGCGGCGCTGGCGGCGGAGGAGATCGCGCGGGTGGCGAACGAGGGGATCGAGGAGCGGGAGCTGAAGCGGGCGCAGAACACGATCCGGGCGAGCTTCCTGGACGAGATCGCGTCGGTGCTCGGGAAGGCGGACCGGCTGAACTACTACAACTACTTCGTGGGCACGCCGACGTACGCGCAGGAGGACGCGGCGCGCTTCGACCGGGTGACGACCGCGGACGTGCAGCGCGTCGCGAGGCAGTACCTGATGGCGCCGAAGGTGGTGCTCACGGTGGTGCCGGAGGGGCGGCGGGAGCTGGCGGTGAAGGGGGGGACGCCATGATGCGGGAGATGCGGGGGCTCGGCGTGCTGGTC
>JADGGV010000081.1 GCA_019689775.1 Gemmatimonadota bacterium | reverse complement strand
CGAAGCGCCGGGTTCGCCGAGGAGGCGCCGGCGCGGAACCGGCCGCCGGGTCGCCCCGGGACGCGGCTGACGGCCCCGCCACGCCGCGTCCCTCCGCCCAGCAAGTCGGCCGCGGCGACCGCCGTCCGCACCCACTCCGCCACTCCGCAACTCTCCCGCCCCCCTCACCCGCTCAGCGGCTCGAACACCCCCGCATCGCGGTTCTTGCGCACGTCGTTCCAGGGGAAGCAGCGGCCGTTCATGGCGACGTAGACGCCGGGCGGCAGGATCTGCACGAAGGAGAGCGCGCTGCCGAGGTTGAACAGCCCGTCGGAGCTGCCGAAGGCGTACGGCACCATCGCGCCGGTGAGCACGATCGTCTTGCCGCTCACGCCGGCGGCGAGGGCGCGGGCGGTCTCGACCATGGTGTCGGTGCCGTGCGTGATGACGATCTGCGTCTCGGCGCAGCGGCGGCAGTGGTCGACGATCGTGGCGCGGTCCTCGTCGGTCATGTCGAGGCTGTCGACCATCATGAGCGTGCGGACGGAGACGTCGAGGCGGCAGCGTCCGAGCCGCAGCATCTCGGGGACATGCGTGTCGCGGAAGAAGAGCGCGCCGCGCAGCTCGTCGTACTCCTTGTCGAACGTCCCGCCGGTGGCAAAAACGCGAATGGGCATGGAGCTCCTGCGGCCCGTGGGGTCGCGCACGTGGCACTGTCGCGCGCCGGGTATTGCCGCATCGACGATATCGCGCGCGGGTGCGGCCCGCCAGCGCCGCCCGGCGGCCGTTGCCGCGCCCGCGCGCGGCGACCGGCCGCGTGGCAGGCGTGCGCGGCGCGGCGCGCGGCGCTAGCTTGTTCGGGTACCCTTCCCGCCACCGACCGAACGGCCATGGTCTCATCGTCTTCCGTGGCGCGGCCGCACCGCCGCCTCTACCACAACCTGACGTTCCAGGTCCTCGTCGCCGTCGCGGCGGGGATCGCGCTCGGCGTCGCCTTCCCGGCGGCGGGGCGGGCCGCGAAGCCGCTCGGCGACACGTTCGTCAACCTGGTGAAGATGATCATCACGCCGATCATCTTCCTGACGATCGTGCTCGGCATCGCGAACATGAAGGACACGAAGAAGGTGGGTCGCGTCGGCGGGAAGGCGATCCTCTACTTCGAGATCGTGACGACGGTCGCGATCGCGATCGGCCTCGTCGTCGCCAACCTCACGAAGCCGGGTGCGGGGATCGACGTCGCCTCGCTCGCGCACGGCGACGTCTCGCAGTACACGGGCGCGGCGGAGCAGCTCAAGTTCGTCGACTTCGTGACGCACATCGTGCCGTCGAGCGTGGTCGGCGCGTTCGCCGGCGGCGACGTGCTCCAGGTCGTCTTCTTCTCGCTGCTGTTCGGCGTCGCGCTGGCCGGGATGGGCGAGGTGGGGCGGCCGGTCGTCGTCGGGCTGGAGCGCCTCTCGAGGGTGTTCTTCCGCATCACCGCGATCATCATGCGCGTCGCGCCGATCGGTGCGTTCGGCGCGATGGCGTACACCATCGGCAACTTCGGGCTGCACGCGCTCCTCCCGCTCGCGCGCCTGATGGGCGACGTCTACCTGACGATGGCGCTCTTCATCTTCGTCGGGCTGAACCTGGTCGCGCGCCTGGCGGGCTTCAGCCTGCTCGAGCTGCTGCGCTACCTCACGGAGGAGATCCTGGTCGTGCTGGGCACGTCCAGCTCCGAGGCGGCGCTGCCGGCGCTGCTCGAGCGGATGGAGGCGTACGGCTGCGACAAGAGCGTCGTCGGTCTGGTGATCCCGGCGGGCTACAGCTTCAACCTGGACGGCACGTCGATCTACCTGTCGATGGCGACGCTCTTCGTCGCGCAGGCGTTCGGCGTGCACCTCTCCCCCGCGCAGCAGCTCTCGGTGCTCGCGGTGCTGATGATCACGTCGAAGGGCGCGGCGGGCGTGACCGGCTCGGGATTCATCGTGCTGGCGAGCACGCTGTCGGCGATGCGCGTGGTGCCGGTCGAGGGGCTGGCGCTCGTGCTCGGCGTCGACCGCTTCATGAGCGAGGCGCGGGCGATCACGAACCTGATTGGCAACGCCGTCGCGACGGTCGTGATCAGCAAGAGCGAGGGGGCGTTCGACGAGCGGCGGCACGCGCGCGCGATGGCGGACTTCCGCGCGGGCCGCTCGCCGGTCCTCGAGCCGGTGGCCGCCGGCGCCGTCGCGCCGGAGCCGGCGGGCGCGGGGGACGTGGCCGCGGCGGATGTCGTCGACCCGGAGCTGGACCTGGCGGGCGAAAGCGCCTGAGGAGGTGGTGCCATGCTGACCCTCGTGGTCGTGCCGCTCGACGGCTCGGCGTTCGGCGAGCAGGCGTTGCCGACGGCGCTCCGCATCGCGGAGCGGGAGCGGGCGGAGCTGGAGCTGGTCCACGCCTACGAGGCGGTCCCGCCGTACCGGGTGCAGGGTGCGCCGTCGATCGACCCCACGCTGGATGCGGACCTGCGGAAGGAGAGCGTCGCCTACCTCGACTCGCTCACCGCGTGGCTGCGGGGGACGTCGAGCGTGCCGGTGACGAGCACGCTGCTGGACGGGCCGACGGTGGAGGTGCTGGGCGCGCACGTCGCCCGGCGGCGCGCCGACCTGGTCGTCATGACCACGCACGGGCGCGGCGGGCTGAGCCGGCTCTGGCTGGGGAGCGTGGCGGCCGGGGTCGTGCGCGCGTCGCGGGCGCCGGTGCTCCTGATCCGGCCGGAGGAGAACGGCTCGCGGGACATGCCGGCGAGCCCGTTCGGGCGTGTGCTGGTGCCGCTGGACACGTCGCCGGAGGCGGAGGAGGCGGTCGAGCACGCGCTGGCGATCGCGGGCGACCCGGGCGTGCGCTACCTCCTGCTCCACGTGATCCGGGAGCTCGTCTACGTGGTGGAGCGCGAGGCGGTGGTGTTTCGGGACGAGGCGGAGCTGCGGGCGGCGGCGGAGCGCTACCTCGAGACGGTCGCCGAGCGGATGCGCAGCCGTGGCTTCGCGGTCGAGACGCGCCTCGTGCGCCACACGCAGCCGGCGCGCGCGATCCTGGACGCCGCCGGCGAGTTCGGCGCGGACCTCGTCGCCATGGAGACGCACGGCTACGGCGGCCGGACCGGGATGCTGCTCGGGAGCGTGGCGGACAAGGTGGTGCGCGGCGGGCTCACCCCCGTCCTGCTGCACCGGCCGGCGCAGCGGGCCGGGGCGGCGGGTGCGGGGCCGGACGCGTGGACGCTCGGCTGACCGGCCCGGCGCCCACGGGCGCGGCGTCCGGGTCCGGCGCCGCCGGCCTCGACATCCGGCTGCTCGGCGCCCTCGAGCTGCGCCTGGACGGCGCGCCGCTGCCGCCGCTCGAGTCGGCGCGCGCGCGGTCGTTGCTGGCCCGCCTGCTCCTCGACGCCGGCACGCCCCACCCGCGCCAGCACCTGGCGTTCCTCCTCTGGCCCGACTCGACCGAGGCGCAGGCGCGCACGAACCTGCGCCACGTGCTCCACGACCTGCGGCGCGCGCTCCCCGAGCGCGACCGCTTCCTCGAGGCGACGCCGCGCACGCTGCGCTGGCGGGCGGACGCGCCGTTCCGGCTCGACGTCGCCGCGTTCGAGCGCGCCGCCGCCGCGGGCGCCGCCGGGACGGGCGACGCCGCGCTCGACGCGCTGCGCACCGCCGCCGACCTCTACGCCGGCGACCTCCTCGAGGGCGCCTACGACGAGTGGCTGGACGCGCCGCGCGACCGGCTGCGCCGGCGCTACTACGAGGTGCTCGAGCGGCTGGCCGCCGCGCTCGAGGCGCGCGGCGACCACGCCGCCGCGATCCACTACGCCGAGCGGCTGCTGCGCCACGACCCGCTCGACGAGGGGGCGTACCGCCGGCTGATGCGGCTCCACGCCGCGCGGGGCGACCGCGCCCGCGCGCTGCGCGTCTACCACGTCTGCGCGGCGACGCTGGAGCGCGAGCTGGGCGTGGAGCCGTCGCCGGCGACGTGCGCGGCGTACGAGGCGCTGCGCCCGGCGCGGCCGGAGGGCGCGCCCGAGGCCCCGCGCGCGCGCCGCCTTGCCGGCCCGCCGCTCGTCGGCCGCGCCGAGCCGTGGTCGCGCCTGACCGCGCTGTGGAGCGCGGCCGAGGCGGGACGCGCGCACTTCGTGCTGATCAGCGGCGAGCCGGGGATCGGCAAGACGCGGCTCGCCGAGGAGCTGCTCGCCTGGTGCGCGCACCGCGGCGCGGCGACCGCGACGGCGCGCTCGTACCGAGCGGAGGGCGTGCTCGCGTACGCGCCCGTCGTCGCCTGGCTCCGCTCCGACGCGCTCCGCCCCACGCTCGCGCGGCTGGAGCCGGCGCACCTGACGGAGCTGGCCCGCCTCCTCCCCGAGCTGCTCGTCGAGGTCCCGGGGCTCGCCTCGCCCCGGCCGCTGCCGCCGGGCGAGCAGCGCCACCGCCTCTTCGAGGCGCTGCGCCGCGCGTTCCTGCCCCCCGGCGCCCCGCCGCTCCTCCTCGTCGCCGACGACGTCCACTGGTGCGACCCGGAGAGCCTCCAGTTCCTGCACTACCTGGTGCGGGCGGAGCCGTCGCCGCGGCTGCTCGTGGTCGCCACGGCGCGGCGCGAGGACATCGACGGGCCCCACCCGCTGGACGAGGTGGTCGCCGGCCTGCTCGTGCTCGAGCGCTTCACCGAGATGGGGCTCGGGCGGCTCACGCGCACGGAGACGGCGCGACTCGCCGAGGCGGTCACGGGGCGCGCGCTTCCCGAGGCGGACGCCGCGGAGCTGTTCCGCGAGACGGAGGGGAACCCGCTGTTCGCGGTCGAGGCGCTACGCGCGGGGTGGACGCTCGCGGACGCGGCGTCGCGCCGGCTCCCGCCGAAGGTGCAGGCGGTCATCGACGCGCGCCTCGCGCAGCTCTCCGAGCCGGCCCGCGAGCTGATCGGCGTGGCCGCGACGCTCGGCCGCGAGTTCACCGCGGACCTGCTCGTCGCGGCGAGCGAGGCCGACGGCGAGACGCTCGTGCGCGGGCTCGACGAGCTGTGGCGGAGCGGGATGCTGCGCGAGCACGGCGTGGATGCCTACGACTTCAGCCACGACCGGATCCGCGAGGCGGCGTACCGGGCGCTCGGGCCCGCGCGGCGCCGGCACCACCACCTGCGCGCGGCGGAGGCGCTGAAGCGCCGGCACGCGGCCGAGCCCGGCCCGGTGAGCGGGCAGATCGCGGCGCACTACGAGCGCGCCGGCGCGGCGGAGCAGGCCGTCGGCTGGTACGAGGCCGCGGCGGACGCGGCGCTGCGGCTCCACGCGAACACCGAGGCCGTGCGCCTCCTCTCCCGCGCGATCGAGCTGGTCGGGACGCTGCCGCGCACGCCCGAGCGCGACGCGCGCGAGCTCGCGCTCCTCACCTCGATCCTGGCGCCGCTCGGCGCCGTCGAGGGGTATGGCTCCGCCCGCCTCGCGGAGCTACAGCGGCGCGGCCTCGAGCTCGCCCGCGCGCTCGGCGTCGAGCCGGCGCCCCAGCTCCTGCGCTCCCTCGGCATCGCCAGCCTGGCGCGGGGCGACCTCGAGGCCGCACGCCGCTCCGGCGAGCGCCTGCACGAGTGCGCGCTGCGCGACGCCGACGCCGTGCTCCGCGTCGAGGGCGACTACGTGCTCGGCATCGCCGCCTTCTGGCAGGGCGAGTTCCGGGCCGCGCGCGAGCACTTCGAGGCGGCCCTGCGCCACTACCGCCCGGAGCACTCCCGGCTGCACCTGCTGCGCTACGGCCTGGATCCCCGGGTCATCTGCCTGAGCCGCCTCGCCAACACGCTCTGGTTCCTGGGCGACGCCGCGGCCGCCGAGCGCGCGCGCGACGCCGCCCTCGCCGCCGCCGACGAGGTCGGCCATCCCGACAGCCGCGCGACCGCCGTCGTCTTCGCCGCCACGCTCGTGCTCCAGAGCGGCGACGAGGCCCGGCTGCGCGAGTACGCCGCCGCGCTGGCCACGGCGCCGGCCGACGACTTCCGGCCGACGCGCGTCAACGTCGAGGCGTTCGGCGGCTACGTCGACGTGCTCGACGGCCACGGCGAGGCCGGCACCGCCCGGATCCGGCGCGCGCTGGACGATCTCTGCGACGCCGACCACGCGCCCGGGATGCAGGGCGTGATCCTGCGGGTCCTGATCGAAGCCTGCGCCGCGACCGGCGATGCGCGCGCCGGCCTCGCCGCTGCCGAGCAGGCGCTCGCGCGGGGCCACACCGCCAGCATCTGGGAGGCGGACGTGCGCCGCCTGCGCGCGCGCTTCCTCGCCGCGCTCGGCGCGCCGCCGGGCGACGTCGAGGCGGAGCTCGAGCGCGCGCTCGAGGTCGCCCGGCGCCAGGGCGCGCGCATGCTCGAGCTGCGCGCCGCAAGGAGCCTGGTCGACTACCGCCTCGCGCGCGGCGACGCGGCCGCGGCGGCCGAGGCGCGCGCGCTCGTCGATTCGATCGCGGCCGCCCTCCCCCGGCGCCCGCGGCGGCCCGCGCCGCGCGACGCCGCCGACCCACGCTGACGCGCCGACCCCGGCGCGACCGACGCGCCGGCCACGGCGCCCGCCGCGGGGTGACCACGCCCCACCGGAACGCGCGCGGAACGCGACGCGGAACGCTTCCGGAACGCTCCCGCTCTAGCTTCGTCTCCAGGCCCGGGAGCTTCCCAGCCGCAAACCGCGGTAACCGGCGGGAGGGACCGCGGCATCCGCTTCCCGGAGCGATCCCGCATCACCCGATCGCGCCGCACCTTCGGCGGAGGAGGGCTCGGATGTCCATGGTCGAAGCCACGGTGCTCGGCTCAGAGCAGATAGCGGGGCTGCGCGCGCGCTTCCGGGGCGCGCTGCTGCGGCCGGGCGAGGAGGGGTACGACGAGGCGCGCCGCGTCTGGAACGGCGCGATCGACCGGCACCCGGCGCTCATCGCGCGCTGCGCCGGCGCCGACGACGTCGTGGAGGCCGTGCGCTTCGCGCGGGAGCGCGGCCTCCTCGTCTCGGTGCGCGGCGGCGGCCACGCCGTCGCCGGACATGCGGTCTGCGACGGCGGCGTGATGATCGACCTCTCGCTGATGAAGGCGGCGCGCGTCGATCCGGGCACGCGCACCGTCCGCGCCGCCGGCGGGCTGCTCTGGAGCGAGCTGGACCGCGCGACGCAGCGCTTCGGGCTGGCAACGACCGGCGGGATCATTAGCCACACCGGGATCGCCGGGCTGACGCTCGGCGGCGGGCTCGGCCACCTGATGCGCAAGCACGGCCTGACGGTCGACAACCTGCTCGCCGTCGACCTCGTGACCGCCGACGGGCGGCGGCTGCGCGTCGACGCGGAGACCGAGCCGGAGCTGTTCTGGGGGCTGCGCGGCGGCGGCGGCAACTTCGGCATCGCGACCGCGTTCGAGTACCGGCTGCACCCGGTGGGCCCGATCGTGCTCGGCGGGCCGGTCTTCTGGCCGATCGCGGACGCGCCGGCGGTGCTCCGCGTGCTGCGCGACCTCATGCCCGACGCGCCGGACGAGCTGGGCGTCACGATCGCGCTGCGCCTCGCCCCGCCCACGCCGTTCGTGCCGCCGGAGCACCACTCGAAGCCGGTGCTCGGCCTCGTCCTGGTCTGGGCCGGCGACCTCGCCGAGGGCGGGCGCGCGCGCGCCCCCCGGCGCCGCCGCGGGGCGCCCGGCGCCGCCCCCGGGGGGCCGGGGGCGGGGGCGGGGGCGGGGCGGGCGCCCGCGCGGGGGGCGGGCGCGCGCGCGCCCCGCTGCGCCGCGTCGGCTCGCCGATCGCCGACGTCGTGCGCCCGGTGCCGTACGTCCTCCTCCAATCCATGCTCGACGGCGGCGCGCCGCACGGGCTGCACTACTACTGGAAGTCGCATCGCCTTCCGGCGCTCTCGGACGACGTGATCGACCTCCTCGTCAGCCGCGTCGACGCGATCACGTCGCCGCTCTCGCAGATCGGCGGTTGGGCGGTCGGCGGCGCCGTCGGCCGCGTCGATCCGGCCGCGACCGCGGTCGGCACGCGCGGCGCCGGCTTGGAGGCCAATATCGTCGCGGCGTGGACGCCCACCGACGCCGATCCCGCGCGCCACACGGCCTGGGTGCGCGAGGGGTGGGAGGCGCTGCGACCGCACGCCGCCGGCGTCTACCCGAACTTCCTCTCCGACGAGGGCGCCGCCGGCGTCGAGTCGGCCTACGGCGAGCGGCTCGCCCGGCTCGCCGCGCTGAAGCGTCGCTGGGACCCGACGAACTTCTTCCGCCTGAACGCGAACATCCCGCCGGCGCCGTGAGCGCGCGGCGGCGTCCGGCGCCTGAGCGCCGTCGCCGGTCACGGCGCGGCGGTGCGCCGCGAGTCCGAGCCGAACGAGTTGTACGCGGCCGAGAGCGCCACGGCGAACAGCGCCGCGCCCACGCCGAGTCCGGCGCCGATGAGCGCCGGCGCCGTCAGCGTCAGCCGGATCAGCACCGTCGCCGCCGTGAAGCCGGAGTTGCGGAAGATGACCTGGTAGCCGGACGTGTACGCGAGCGAGACGAGGACGATCAGCACATCGCTGAAGATCAGGATCGTGAAGTAGACCTCGAATAGCTCGAACGTCCGCCGCCCCCCGAGGTAGCGCGCCAGGTCGGTGACGGCGAGGATGACGAAGGCGACGAACAGCGTCAGCGCGATCACCTTCTTCGCCGCGACGAAGCCCGCCTGCTCGCGCTCGTCCGTCGTGATCGGCCGGTGCCGCTGGAGCCGGTAGTAGACGCCCAGCAGCACGAAGATCAGGAACGCGCCGACCATCTCGGCGACGACGACGACGATCGCGTCCCCGGCGTGGCGCCACGTGATCGGCTCGCCGAACGCGCCGAACTCGAGGAACGCCTCGCGCAGCAGGATCAGCGACAGCAGCTCGAACTGCTTCCCCACCGAGTTCGCGACCGATTGCGCCAGCACGAAGACGAGCGCGACCACCTCGACCATCAGCAGCATCCAGAACGCGACCGCCACCGCGGCGAAGTGGCTCAGTGGCACGAGCCCGGCGAGCGGCTCCGGAAACACGCCATGCCGGTTCAGCTCGACGATCGCGAGCGCGCCCACGAACGCGCCCGCGAGGATGAACCCGACGGCGCGGCCGGTGATCAGGCGGTTCCAGTAGCGGGCGAGGTGGTCGTAGACCGCGATCGGCGGGCGCAGGAGGCGTGGCGGCGGGTGCTCCGGGCGGGGCGCCGCACGGCGCTCCACCGGCGCGCCGGCGGGGCGCCCGCCCTCGGCCGCGCCGCCCGTCGGTTCGATCGCCACGCCATCCGGAGCCACGCCCCGCGCTCCCGCAGGCTTCGTTCCCCACCGCCGGCCCGGCGCTCGCCCGGGCGGAGGTCGGCCCGCCGGGCGCACGGCGACTCCCGCCGGACCCGCGGCCAGCCCCGCCCGGCGTACGGCGAGCCCGCCGGCGCACGGGAACCGCCCCACCCATCCCGGGTACACGCCAGACCCACGGCGAGGCGGCCGTGGGGCAGGACCCGGTAGGAGCTGTAGGACAGGGATGGAAGCCCCGCGACGGAGCGGGAGTTGGCTCGGGCAACTCCGGCGTGCGACCGCCTTCCTCGAGGGGCAGCGCCGCGCCGGCGTCGTCATCCTGGCGCTCGCCCTCGTGGGCGCCGGGCTGAACGCCCTCGAGCCGCTCGTCATGATGCGGATCTTCGACGGCATCGGGGCGGGGCGCGCCGCGCGCGCGCTCCTCGTCGGGATCCTCGGCCTGGCCGCGATCGCCGTCGTGCGCGAGGCCGCCACCGCCCTCTCCAGCCGCCTGTACTGGCGCCTGCGCCAGGCGCTGCACTACACGCTGCTCGAGGTCATCGTCACCCGGCTGCACTCGCTGCCGATCTCCTACCACCGCGAGCACGGCGTCGGCGGCACGATGACCCGGCTCGACCGCGGCATCAACGGCTTCGTCGACGCGCTCACCGAGATCGTCTCCAACATCCTCCCGGCCGTCGCCTACCTCGCCATCGCGCTCACGATCATGCTCCGCCTCGACGCGCGGCTCTCGCTCGTCGCGCTCGTCTTCGCGCCGCTCCCGGCGCTGATCGGCGTGCGTGCCGCGCCCGAGCAAACCGAGCGCGAGCGCACGCTCCTCGACCGCTGGGTGAAGATCTACTCCCGCTTCAACGAGGTCCTCTCCGGGATCGTCACGGTGAAGAGCTTCACCATGGAGGAGGCCGAGAAGCGCCGCTTCCTCCGCGACGTCGAGCGGGCCAACCGCGAGGTCGTGCGCGGCGTGCACACGGACACGCGCGTCGCCGCGGCGAAGAACCTCGTCACCGCCGCCGCCCGCCTCGCCGCGATCGGCGTCGGCGGCGTCCTCACGCTCCGCGGCGAGCTGACGGTCGGCGCCCTCGTCGCCTTCCTCGGCTACATCGGCGGGCTCTTCGGCCCGGTCCAGGGGCTGACCGGCGTCTATCAGACGCTGCGCAAGGCATCCGTCTCCCTCGACACCATCTACGACATCCTCGATGCGCAGGACCTGCTCGGCGATGCGCCCGACGCCGTCGAGATCACGCGCGTCAACGGCGACGTCGAGTTCGACAACGTCGCCTTCGGCTACCGCGACGGCGAGCCGATCGTCGAGGGGATCAACGTCCGCATCATGGCCGGCGAGGTCGTCGCGCTCGTTGGGCCCAGCGGCGCCGGCAAGAGCACGCTCATGGCGCTTCTCCAGCGCCTCTACGACCCGACCGCGGGCGCCGTCCGCATCGACGGCATGGACCTCCGAAGGGTGACCCAGCGCAGCCTCCGCCGCCAGATCGGCGTCGTGCTCCAGGAGTCGCTCCTCTTCAACGACACGATCCGCAGCAACATCGCCTACGGCCGGCCGACCGCGACGCGCGCCGAGGTCGAGGCCGCCGCCCGCGCCGCCAACGCCCACGACTTCATCATGCGCCTCCCGCACGGCTACGACACGAACGTCGGGGAGCGCGGCGACCGCCTCTCCGGCGGCGAGCGCCAGAGGATCGCCATCGCCCGGGCGCTCCTCAAGGACCCGCGCATCCTCATCCTCGACGAGGCGACGTCGGCGCTCGACGCCGAGTCCGAGGCCCTCGTGCAGGAGGCGCTCACGCGCCTCATCGCCGGCCGTACGACGTTCATCATCGCGCACCGCCTCTCCACGATCGTCGGCGCGGACCGCATCCTCGTGCTCCGCGACGGCCGCATCGCCGAGCAGGGGACGCACGAGCAGCTCCTCGCCGCCGACGGCTACTACGCGTCGCTCGTGCGGCGCCAGCTCGGGCCGCTGCTCGCCGGAGGTGGGATCGGGGGTGGGATT
>JADGGV010000750.1 GCA_019689775.1 Gemmatimonadota bacterium | reverse complement strand
TCATCCCACCCACCGCTCCATCCCGCCGCACACTCTGGCCCGTGGGGCGACGCGCATCGGCGGAGCCCCGGAACGCGGCGCCCGCGTCGCCGCACGTTCCGCCCCCGGCGTCCGGCGGCTCGCCTGCCCAGCCGCCGGCTCGCCGCGTGGCGCCCCCGGCGCGGCGGACGCGCCGCCATCCCTTCCGCCGCGAATCGCGGCGCGGGGGCGGTGTACGCGGCATCCCCCTCATCGCCGCGGCGCTCCGCACCGCGGCACCTGGATCCGACGGCCGGTGGCGCGTATTCTCCCGTCGCACGAGGGCGCACGGGGCCCCACTCCCGCCGCCGTCCACCAATCCCCATCCCATCCGGCGAGGTCGCTCATGAATGGGAACCGCTGTCGGCGACGCGGGCGCCGCCCCGCGTCCACGCACGTGCCGGCCGTCGCGCTCGCGCTCGTGGCGCTGGCGCTCGGCGCGCCCGCGCGGGCGCAGGTCCCGGACACGTTCGTGAACCTGAAGGTGCTGCCGAAGGACATCTCGCGGGCGGAGCTGGTGGAGACGATGCGGGCCTTCTCGTCCGCGCTCGGCGTGCGCTGCCAGTTCTGCCACGAGGAGAAGGCCGGCGCCGCGGCGAGGCCGGGCGGCCCCGAGCCGCTCGACTTCCAGTCGGACGCGAAAGTGGAGAAGCAGAAGGCCCGCGAGATGCTGCGCATGGTGGGTCGGATCAACGGCGAGCTGCTGGCGGCCGTGCCGGACCGCGCCACCCCGCCGATCCGCGTGCAGTGCGTCACCTGCCATCGCGGCCTCGCGGTGCCGCGCACGCTCGAGGACTCGCTCGCGATCGTGCTCGACCGCGCGGGGCTCGCCGCCGCGGAGCAGCAGTACCGCGACCTGCGTCAGCGCTACTACGGCACCGGCGCGTTCGACTTCGCGCCGCAGCGCCTGATCGAGTTGTCGCGCCGGCTCACCGCGGCCCGGCGCACCGAAGACGCGCTCGCGTTCCTCAGGCTGAACGCCGAGTTCTACCCGGGCGACGCCGCCTCCTACCTCGCCATGGGCGACATCTACCTCCAGGGCGGCGACCGCGCGCAGGCGCTCACGAGCTACCGCAAGGCGCTCGAGCTCGAGCCTGATAACCCCGCCGCGAAGCGCCGCGTCGACCAGCTCACGAAGGCGACGGACGCGCCGTCCCGCCCGGGCGCGACGAGTCACCGCCGGTAGCCCCCGAGGGGACGCGTCCTCGACGGGCCGCGTCGCGCCGCGTGTAGCCCGCGTTCGATCGGCGTCGCGGCGCCCTACTCCGACCGCAGCGCCGCCGCGGGATCCATCGCGGCGGCGCGGCGCCCGGGGAGCGATGCGGCGAGCGCGGCGAGGGCGGCCACGATCGCCGGGACGACGGCGAACGTGACGGCGTCCGCGGGCCGCACCTCGAACAGCAGTTGCGCGAGCGACCTCGATCGGCCCGACCCCCTACCCCCC
>JADGGV010000749.1 GCA_019689775.1 Gemmatimonadota bacterium | reverse complement strand
TCGGCGAGCATGGCGCGGATCGTGTACCACCGTCCCGAGCGGCCGCGCGCGCGCAGCACCACATCGGTGGGCTCGTCGAGCTCCGCGTGCACGTGCTGCCGGCGCGCGCGCTCGGCCGCGTTCGTGACGGCGAGCGGGATGCCGTCGCGCGAGACGACGCCGACGTCGGCGAGGTCCTCGAGCAGCGCGGCGACCGCGCCCGTGCGGACGGTCGGGCGGCCGCGCGAGTCCAGCACGACGACCGCGGGGGCGGAGCCGACCGCCGTCGCGCCACGCGCCTCCGGGCCGCGCTCGATGAGCGCCGCCGCCTGCAGGCCGCGGGCGATGTGCGGCGCGAGCCGCTCGAGGAACGCGCGTGAGCGGCGCCGGAGGGCGCGCAGCGCGTCCTGCCGCAGCAGGCAGAACGTGCCCCAGAGGTTCTCGCCCACCGTCAGGTCGACGTGCACCTCGTAGCGCAGCCCGCTCGCCCGGCACGCCGACGCGATCTCCCGCGACTCGTCCATCATCGAGAAGACGGGGTGCCCCTCGAGGACCATGTCCAGCGTGATCGCGGCGGCCTCGTGCGGGTAGAAGTGCGCGCAGTACGCCTCGACCATCGGCGACGGCACCCCTTCGGCCGAGTTCCACGGCCATCCGTTCGACCGGACCTTCATCTACGGCTTCCATCACGGTCACCTGGCGTTCGTCGAGCCGATGGTCACCCGGGCGTTCCTCCTGAGCCACGCCGACGTCTCCGACCCGATCAAGCAGCCGTCGGCGTTCAAGACGCCCGGCGTCTATCCCACGACCTTCGGCGTGAGCTACGACCCGGGCAGGCACACGATCCGCATCTCGCTCGGCTCGCTCGCCTCGCGCTGAAGCTGGAGACCGGTCGCGGCCGGGGCGTTGTCGAGCCCGGTCCCACCGGACCTACTTGACTTTCGGTCCGGCCACCGTTGCATATTCGTGAAGGTAGTCCCCCGGCCGTCCGGCACTCCCGTCTTCCGTGAGGTCGTCCGTGCGCAGCGTCGCCCGCTCCTCGGCGGCGTCTCTCCTCGGCAGCCTGCTCGCGGCCGCACCCCTGGCGGCGCCGTCGCAGCCGGCGGCGTCGGCGCCGTCGCAGCCGTCGGCTGCGGAGTCGTCGCTCCGGCTACACGTGGTGTCGGACGCGACGGGGCAGGCGCTTCCCGGCGTCAGCGTGCGGATCGAGGGGGAGAAGAAGCTGGGGACGGTGACGGTCGCGCAGGGGTGGGCGTCGATCCGGGGGATCCCCGCCGGCTGGCACGCGATCCTGGTCGACATGCTCGGCTACACGTCGATGAACATGTCGGTCGACTTCGAGCCGGGGAAGGAGATGTCGTACGAGTTCGCGCTCGCGCCGGGCCGATCATGCTGCGGGCGCTGGAGATCCAGGCGGAGCTGCGCAAGCGCTGGCTCGCGAACACCGGCTTCTACGAGCGGCGCAAGACCAGCTTCGGCACGTACCTGG
>JADGGV010000748.1 GCA_019689775.1 Gemmatimonadota bacterium | reverse complement strand
CCCTCACCGCCGCCGACGTACGCGCACTGCCGTTTGCCGCGGGCGCGTTCGACCTGGTCTGGTGCCGCCTCGTCGTCGGGCACCTGCCGGACCTCGCCGCCGCCTACGCCGAGCTGGCGCGCGTCTGCGCCCCGGGCGGCGACATCGTCGTCACCGACTTCCACCCGGACGCCGCGCACGCGGGCCATGCACGCACGTTCCGCGACGCGACGGGCCGCGTCCACGCCGTCGAGCACCACGTGCACACGCCGGTCGAGCACCTGCGCGCGGCCGCGGCGGCCGGGCTCGAGGCCGTCGCATGGCGCGACGGCGTCGTCGGCCCGGCGGTCCGCGCGCTGTACGAGCGCGCCGGCCGGCTCGACGCCTACGAGGCGCAGCTCGGCCTCCCGCTCGTCCTCGCCGTCGCGTTCCGCCGCCGCGCGCCCGCCGCCGCATGCGCCTGAGGATCGAGGCCGCCAACGGCGCCGTCGGCGTCGAGGGCGGCCGGATCGTGCCCGCGGAGGGGCGCTTCGACGTCGCCCTCCGCATCCCCGACGGCGAGCTGTGCCCCGGACTGATCAACGCCCACGACCACCTGCACCGCAACCACTACGGGCGCCTCGGCCGGCCGCCGTACCGCGACGCCTACGCGTGGGGCCGGGACATCCACGCGCGCGACGCCGCCGCGATCGAGCGCGCCCGCGCCGTCCCCCGCCGCGAGGCGTTGCTCCATGGCGCGTGGAAGAACCTGTTCGCCGGCGTGACGACCGTCGTCCACCACGACCGGTGGGAGGCGGACTTCGAGTGGGATTTCCCGATCCGCGTCGCGCGTGTGCGGACCGCGCACTCGCTCCGCCTCGAGCCGGACCTCTCGACCGCCACCGCCCCGCTCCCCGACGACCCCGACCGCCCGCTCTGCCTGCACCTCGCCGAGGGCGTCGATGCGGCCGCGGCCGACGAGGTGCGCGAGGCGGAGCGGCTCGGGCTCCTGGACCCGCGGCTCCTGGCCGTGCACGTCGTCGGGGCCGACGAGGATGGCGTCCGGCGGCTGCGCGACGCGGGCGCCGCCGTCGTCTGGTGCCCGACGTCGAACCTCTTCCTCTTCGGCCGCACCGCGCCCGCCGCGCTCCTCGCCCCCGGCGTCGACGTGCTCCTCGGCAGCGACTCCCGCCTCACCGGCGACGGCGACCTGCTCGACGAGCTGCGCGCCGCGCGCCGGCTCGGCCTGCTGGACGACGCCCGGCTCCTGGACGCCGTCGGCAGGACCGCCGCCCGGCGGTTGCACCTCCCGGAGCCCTCGCTCGAGGTCGGCGCGCCCGCGGACCTCGCCGTCTTCCGCCGCCCGGTGCTCGAGGCGAGCGCGGCGGACGTCGCGCTGGTGGTGGTGGATGGGGTGGTGAGGGTGGCGGACCCGACGCTGGGGAGCGCCGTCGAGGGGTTGGGGCTGGACGAGCAGGTGATGACGGTCGGCGGGGTCGCGCGGCGGGTGAGG
>JADGGV010000747.1 GCA_019689775.1 Gemmatimonadota bacterium | reverse complement strand
ACCTACCGCTGGTTCTCTGCGGAGCTGGGGGATGCGGTGGGGGCGGGCGCGGGTGCCGAGGTCCAGGGGCTCCGCGTCTCCGAGGACTTCTTGCGGATCTTCGGCATCCAGCCGGTGCTGGGGCGGGGCTTCACCGCGGGCGAGGATGCGGCGGGCGGGCCGAGCGTCGCGCTGATCGGGACCGGCCTCTGGCGGAGCCGCTTCGGCGGCGATCGACGCGTCGTCGGGCGGGAGCTGGTCCTGGGCGACGAGCGGTACACGATCGTCGGCGTGGTCCCGACGGTGCGGCTGCCGGAGGCCGCGGATCGCGCGGAGGTGCTCCTCCCGCTGCGGCTCGTGGTGGACCCGCGCGAGCACGGGAACAACTACAGGGTGGTGGGGAAGCTGCGGCCGGGGCTGCCGTCGGGCGCGGTGGAGGCGGACCTGGCCCGCGTCATGGCGGAGTTCCGCCGGGCGTACCCGGAGGAGGTGCAGCCCGGAGACAGGGGGCTGCGGGTCATGGACTTCCGGCAGCTCTTCGTGGGCCAGCTCGCGAGGACGCTCTGGATCTTGCTGGGCTCGGTCGCGTTCGTGCTGCTGATCGCGTGCGCGAACGTGGCGAGCCTGTTCCTGGCGCGCGCCGTCGGCCGGCAGCGGGAGATCTCGCTGCGCGCGGCGCTGGGCGCGGCCCGGGGTCGCATCGTCCGGCAGCTCCTGACCGAGGGGCTGGTGCTGTACCTGGCCGCCGGGGCGCTCGCGTTGGCGCTGGCCCGGCTGGCGCTGCTCGCCGCGGGGCGCACGTTCGTGAGCACGCGGCTCCTGCGCGCCGAGGAGATCGCCCTGGACGGCCGGGTGCTCCTCTTCACGCTGGCGGTTGCCGTGGTGACGGCGCTCGTGTTTGGCGCGTTCGTGGCCGTCCCGGCGTCCCGCAGCGACCTCATGCGGCTACTCCGTGAGGCCGGAGCGGCAGCGGGCGGGGGCGGCCGCTCGGCGCGCTTCCGCCGGTTGCTGGTCGGCGCCGAGTCCGCGCTTGCCGTCGTGCTGCTCGCGGGCGCGGGGCTTCTCCTCGCGAGCCTGCTGGCGGTCCGCTCCGTGGATCCTCGCTTCGAGGCGCGGGGCGTGGTGACGGCGACGCTGCCGGCGCTGCCGCGGACGTACGCCTCGCGCGAGGCGGTGTGGGATCTGGAGCGCCGGCTCCTGGAGCGCATCCGCGCGATCCCGGGCGTCGAGGGCGCGGCGACGACGGCGAACGTCCCGTTCCGGCGCGGGATGAACATTCCGATCACGATCGCGGGGCGGCCGGATGCGTGGGAGGGCGCCGCGGAGTGGCGGGCCGTGAGCCCGGGCTACTTCGACGCCTTGCGCGTCGGCTTCGTGCGCGGCCGCGACTTCGACGCGCGGGACGGGGCGGGGGCGCCCGGGGTCGTCATCATCAACGAGTCGCTGGCGCGCCGCTACTGGCCGGGGCAGGACCCGATCGGGCAGCGGATCGA
>JADGGV010000080.1 GCA_019689775.1 Gemmatimonadota bacterium | reverse complement strand
CCTCCGCCCGCCCCTCCAGCTCCGCCTCCCGCAGCTCAAGCTGATGCTCCTTCTCGTCCAGCAGGTCGTACTTGCGGTCCAGCCCCGAGCGCCGCTCCTCCAGCCGCCGCTCCGCCCGCTCCACATCCTCCCGGCGCCGCGCCTCCTCCCGTTCCCACTCCTCCTTCGCGCGGTACGCCGCCTCGCGGCCCGCCAGCTCCGCCGCCTTGCGGATCCGCTCCGCATCCTGCTCCGCAAGCGCGCGGATGCGCGCCGATTCCAGCTCCGCGCTAGCCTTGGCCCGCGCCAGCCGCACGCGCTCCGCGCCCCAGCCCAACAGAAAACCGAGCAGGCCAGCGATCGCCGCCCCGATCAAAACGGTCGTGGTCATGGTCGCTCCAGAAGGGCGCCCGCCGCGCCCGAGGTAGGCAAGTGACGCTACGACAAGGCTTTATAATAACACCGCCGCCCGCTGCGCGCAGCATCTCAAAAGGCAAGCTACGCCGGCTCAGCGGCCCGATGCAAGGTCTGGCGCGAGCGCCGCGTCGATGTCGGCGGCGAGTCGGGCGGCGAGGCGCGCGAACTCGTCGCGCAGGGCGTCGAGTTCGGCGCGGGCCTTGAACAACTGGTCGGTCAGCGAGAGCGCCGCGAGGATCGCGGCCTTGTGCCCCTCGATGAGGGCGCCGGGCCGGGAGATCTCCGCCAGCGTCTGGTCGACGTACGCCGCGCACGCCCGGGTGTACTCGGGGGGCGCATCGGCGCGGACCTTGTACTCCTCCCCGCCGATGATGACCGTCACGGGGGTGCGGGAGCCGCGCTCGGTCACACCTCCTCCTCGAGGAAGTTGATGCGGGCCAGGAGACGCCGGACGTGGGTGGCGGCGCCCTCGAGACGGGCGCGGAGCAGGCGGTTCTCGGCCTCGAGCGCCTTGACGCGGTCGAGGAGCGCCTCCGGGTCGTAGCCGCCGCCGGAGAGCTCGGCGACCGTGGCCTCGAGCTGGCGGACGCGGGCCTCCGCGTCCGCGGCGCGACGGCGGAGCGCGTCGAACTCCGCGAGCATGCGCCGGACGGCGTCCTCGAGCCGAACGAACTCGGCCGGCGCGGGGAGGCGGGGCTTACCCGCGGCGCTGGACACCGTGCTCATCGCGCAGCCGGTGGAGCACCCGGCCGACGGCCGAGTCGACCTCCCGGTCGGTGAGCGTGCGGTCCTGCGCGCGGAAGCGCAGGCGGTAGGCGATGCTGCGGCTGCCCTCCGGCACGCCGGGCCCGCGGTAGACGTCGAAGGGCTCGATGTCCCGCAGGTGAGCGCCGCCGGCCGCGCGGATGGTGGCCTCGACCGCGGCAGCGGGCGTCTGGTCCGGGACGAGGAGCGCCAGGTCCCGTTCGATCGCCGGGAACGCGGGCAGCTCGTGGAACGCGGGGGTCGGCCGCGTCGCCATTGCGGCGGAGAGCTGGATCTCGAGCCCCCAGATCGAGCCCGCCCATGCCGGCGCGTCGACGCGCTCGGGCGCGACCTGCCCGCCCTCGCCCACCATGGTGCCGTCGGGCGCGACGACGCGGAACGCCAGCGCGGGGATGAACAGCGGCTCCACGCCGCTCGGCTCGACGGCGCCGGCGCCGAGGCCGAGCTCGAGGGCGAGGTCCTCGAGCAGCCCCTTCAGGTCCCAGACGTCGAACGGCGCCGCGGGCTCGGACCAGTGCGCGGCGTAGCGCGCGCCCGTGAAGATGACGGCGAGACGCGTCGTTTCGACCGGGAGCCCGCCGGCCGGCCCGGGGGCGAAGGCGGTGCCGATCTCGAACAGCCGGACGTTCCGCTGCCCGTGGGCAAAGTTGTGCTCCAACCGGTGGATGAGCCCGGGGAGCAGCGCGCGCCGCAGCCGGCTCTCCGCCGACGAGAGCGGGTTCACCAGGGCGACGTCGCCCTCGGACTCCGCGGCGAACCCCATGGTCCGGGACTCCAGGAAGCCGCGCGCCACGAGGAACGAGCGGAGTCGGTCCTCGAGGAGCGCGATCGGGTCCTCCGGCACGGTGTTCGGCCGGTACGCCCGCAGCTCGTCCGGGAAGTTGTCGTAGCCGTACCGCCGGGCGACCTCCTCGATCAGGTCGACCTCACGCGTGACGTCGTAGCGCCGGTGGCCGGGGACGCGGACGCGCAGCGCGGCGTCGCCCGCCTCGAGCACCTCGAAGCCGAGCGGCGTGAGGAGATCGACGATCTCGGGCGCGCCGACCGGCACGCCGAGGAGGTGCGCGGCGCGCGCCGGCCGCAGCGTGATCACCGCCGGCTCGAGCCGCGCCGGATAGACGTCGGCGACGACCGGCTCCGCGCGCCCGCCGGCCACGCTGAGGATCAGCTCGACCGCGCGGCGGCACGCCGTCTCCATTCCGTCGGGGTCGACGCCGCGCTCGTAGCGGTAGCTCGCGTCGGTCGACAGCCCGAGCGCGCGGCGGGTGCGGCGCGTCGCGGCCGGATCGAAGAGCGCGCACTCGAGGAGCACGTCGCGCGTACTCTCCGTGACTTCGCTGTTCTCACCCCCCATCACGCCCGCCACGGCGACCGGTCGGCTCGCGTCCGCGATGACCAGCATCCCCGGCTCGAGCGCCCGGCGCTCGCCGTCCAGCGTGACGATCGCCTCGCCCGCGGCGGCGCGGCGCACCCGGATCTCCGGCCCCTCGAGCCGGTCCAGGTCGAACGCGTGCAGCGGCTGGCCCAGCTCGTGGAGGGTGTAGTTCGTCGCGTCGACGACGTTGTTGATCGGCCGCAGCCCGATGGCGCGCAGCCGGGTGGCGAGCCACTCGGGGGAGGGGCCGACGCGCACGCCGCGGATCACCGCGCCCATGTAGCGCAGGCAGAGGTCGGGATCCTGGATCGTGATCTGTACGCCGCCGACCTCCGCCGCATCGGTGCGCGTCTCGAAGCGCGCCTCGGCGCGGAAATCCACGACCGCCTGCGAGTTCGCGCCCGCCGGCAGCGGCGGCAACGTCACGCCGGCGACGCCGCCCGGCGCCAGCTCGCGGGCGATCCCGAGGTGCGAGAGCAGATCGGGCCGGTTCGCCGTGACGTCCACGACGATGCGCACGTCATCGAGCCCCACCGCCTCGACGAACGACTCGCCCGGCGTGAAGTCGCCGTGCAGCTCCAGGATCCCCTCGTGGTCGCGGCCGAGGCCGAGCTCGCGGGCGCTGCACAGCATCCCCTGGCTCTCCTCGCCGCGGATCTTCGCCTTCCGGATCGTGACGCCGCCCGGGAGCGACGCGCCCACCGGCGCAAACGGGTAGATCCCGCCCGGGCGCACGTTCGGCGCCCCGCAGACGACCGACAGCACCTCGCCGGTGCCGGCGTCGACCTGGCAGAGCGAGAGCCGGTCAGCGTTCGGGTGCCGGCGCGCCTCGATCACCCGCGCGATCACGATGTCGCGGATCTCGGCGTCCAGGCGGACGAGCGCATCCACGGGCGCTCCATACATGGCCAGGCGTTCCGCCACCTCCTCCGGCGCGGCCACGAGCCCCGGGGCGAGCGACTTGAGCCAACGGTAGCTGATGTCCATCGACGCTCAGGAAAACTGCTCGAGGAAACGCACGTCCGACTCGTACAGGAGTCGGATGTCCGGGATGCCGTAGCGCTGGAGCGCGATCCGCCCGGGGCCCATGCCGAACGCGAAGCCCGTGTAGCGCTCCGGGTCGTAGCCGACCGCCTCGAAGACCGCCGGGTCGACCATGCCGGCGCCCATGATCTCCATCCAGCCCGTCCCCTTGCACGCCGGGCATCCCTTCGCGCCGCAGAGGAAGCAACTGACGTCGACCTCGGCGCTCGGCTCCGTGAACGGGAAGAACGAAGGCCGGAAGCGTACGCGCGCCTCGGGGCCGAAGAGGCGGCGCGCGAACTCCGCCAGCGTCGCCTTCAGGTCCACGAGCGACACGCCTTCATCGACGACCAGCCCCTCGAGCTGGTCGAACCCCGGCGCGTGCGAGGCGTCGAACGGATCGCGGCGGTAGACCATCCCCGGCGCGATGATCCGGATCGGCGGGCGGTACGCCTGCATCGTCCGGATCTGAACCGGCGAGGTGTGGCTGCGGAGCAGCACCCCGGGCGCGAGATAGAACGTGTCGTGCATGTCCGCCGCCGGGTGGTCCAGCGGCGTGTTCAGCGCCGTGAAGTTGTACCAGTCCGTCTCCGCCTCGGGCCCCCGGGCGCGTGTGAAGCCCAGCGAGCGGAAGATGGCGTAGATCTCGTCCATGACCTGCGTGACCGGGTGCCGCGCGCCCCGCCACGGCCGGCGGCCCGGCAGCGTCGGGTCGATCCCCGCCGCCTGCGCGGCGCCGCCCTCCACCTCCACCGCCCGCGCCTCCAGCAGCCCGGTCAGCACCTCCTTCACCCGGTTCGCCGCCGCGCCCACGCGCGGCCGCTCCTCCGGCGAGAGGTCGCCCAGCCGCCGCAGGATCGCCGTCAGGCGCCCGTCCTTCCGCCCGAGAAGCCGGACGCGCGCCGCCTCCAGCGCCGCCGCGTCCCGCGCGCCCGATATCGCTTCCCGGCCCTCCCGCTCGAGGGCCTCCAACTCGTCGATCAGATCGGTCATGGAGCGTGTGAGGTCGCGACACAAAAAAACCCATTCGCGCGAAGTTTAGCCGCTCGCTCGAATGGGTGCAAACCACCGGGCCCGGCCAGGGTCGCCCCCGCCGGGCCCGTCTCGCGACGCCTCAGACCAGCGCCGCCTTCGCCTTCTCGACCAGTTCCTCGAACGCTTGCGGCTCGCGCACCGCCAGGTCCGCCAGGACCTTGCGGTTGATCTCCACGCCCGAGCGCTTCAACCCATCCATGAAGCGCGAGTAGTTCAGGTCGTACACCCGAACCGCCGCGTTGATGCGCGCGATCCAGAGGCGCCGGAACTCCCGCTTGCGCTGCTTGCGGTCCCGGTACGAGTACGCCCAGCCGCGCTCCACCGCATTCTTCGCGATGCGCCACAGCTTCGAGCGCCCGCCGAAGTACCCGCGCGCCGCCCGGAAATACCGCTTCTTCTTGCGGTGCCGCGGCACCGCGTTCGTCACGCGCGCCATGGCTCAGCCTCCCAGCCCGAGCATCCGCCGGATCCGCCGCGCATCGCCCGGCGCCGCAACGTCCGCGTTGCGAAGCTGCCGCTTCCGCTTCGGCGACTTCTTCGTCAGGATGTGGCTCTTGAAGGCGTGGCGGCGCTTCACCTTGCCGCTCCCCGTGACCTTGAAGCGCTTGGCCACGCTCTTGTTCGTCTTCATCTTCGGCATGCTGTGCCCTCCACTGGGATCCGGCGCCGGCTACGGCTACTTGCGCGGCCCGAGGATCATCGTCATCGTGCGCGCCTCCATCATCGGCTCGCTCTCCACCCTGCCCACGTCTTCGAGCGACTGCGCCACCCGCGTCAGCACCTCGCGCCCCAGCTCCGGATGGGCCATCTGCCGTCCGCGGAACATCATCGTCGCCTTGACCTTGTTCCCTTCTTCCAGGAACCGGCGCGCGTGCCGCACCTTGAACTCGAAGTCGTGCGGCTCGATGCCCGGACGGAACTTCACTTCCTTGATCTGGATGTGGTGCTGCTTCTTTCGGGCTTCCCTGGCCTTCCGCGCCTGCTCGTACTTGAACTTGCCGTAGTCCATGATGCGGACCACCGGCGGGCGCGCGGTCGGAGCCACCTCGACGAGGTCGAGCCCCTCGTTCTCGGCCGAGGCCAGTGCCTCCTCAACCGACATGATCCCGAGCTGCGATCCGTCGGCGCCGATCACGCGGACCGGACTGATGCGGATCTGTCGGTTGACGCGGACTCTCTTTTCGACGCTGATGGCAGTCCCTCCCGTTGAAGAAACGAAAATCGGGCCCGCGTCCGACGGGCCCGAAAAGCGCGCTCTGCCCGCACCTGCGATCGCGGGCGAAAGTCCCTGGCTTCGAGACCCGGCGGCACCGCGGCGGAGCGGGCCTCAAGGTGGGGAGGCGAACCCTCCCACTTGCACTTTGCGTCAAAAAATACCCGAACCGTCCGGGGGTGTCAAGCGGCGACTACGCCAGGCCCGGAACGTTCAGCGTGCGCGCCTCGACCTCCGCCCGGAGCCGCGCCACGAACTCCTCGCGCGGCATGATGTCCTGCTTCCGCCCCGCACCCCGCTCGCGGACGGCGACGGTGCCCGCCTCCGCCTCGCGCGCGCCGATGACCGCCATGTACGGGATCTTCATGGTCTCCGCCTCGCGGATGCGGTAGCCGAGCGTCTCCGAGCGGTCGTCGAGCGTGCCGCGCAGCCCGGCGGCCTTCAGCTCGGCGACGAAGGCGGCCGCGCTGTCGCGGACGTCGTCCGTGATCGGAAGCACGCGGACCTGCTCGGGCGCGAGCCAGGTCGGGAACGCGCCGCCGTAGTGCTCGATGAGGCCGCCGACGAAGCGCTCCATGGAACCGAGCAGCGTGCGATGGATCATGACGGGCCGGTGCGGCTTGTTGTCGGCGCCGGTGTACTCGAGCTGGAAGCGCTCCGGGAGCATGAAGTCGAGCTGGATGGTCGGCCCCTGCCACTCGCGGCCGAGCGCGTCGACCAGCGCGATGTCGATCTTGGGGCCGTAGAAGGCGCCGCCGCCCTCGTCGACGTTGTAGTCGACGCCGCGGGCGACGAGCACCTGGCGCAACTGCTCGGTGGCGGCGTCGTAGACCGCGGGGTCGCCGATGGCCTTCTCGGGCCGGGTCGACAGGAAGACGCGATAGGCGTAGCCGAAGGTGGCCATCATGATGTCAACCAGGTCGAGCAGGGCGTTCGCCTCCGGGCCGATCTGATCCTGCCGGCAGAAGATGTGGGCGTCGTCCTGGGTGAAGCCGCGCACGCGCATCATCCCGTGGAGCACGCCGCTGCGCTCGTAGCGGTAGCAGGTGCCCAGCTCCGCGTAGCGGAGCGGCAGGTCGCGGTAGGAGCGGGGCTCCGACCGGAAGATCATGATGTGGTTCGGGCAGTTCATCGGCTTGAGGCGGTAGGTCTCGTCCTCCACCTCGATCGGGCCGAACATGTTGTCGACGAACGTCGGGATGTGGCCGCTGATGCGGTACAGCTCCTCGTTCGCCACGTGCGGGGTGAAGACCAGGTCGTAGCCGTTGGCCAGCAGGGTGCGCCGCAGGTACTCCTCGATGGTGTAGCGGATCAGCCCGCCGCGGGGGTGCCAGTGGATCAGGCCACGGCCGGCCTCGTCGTGCACGCTGTAGAGCCCGAGCTCGCGGCCGAGCTTGCGGTGATCGCGACGCTTGGCCTCCTCGAGCCGGTGGAGGTACTCCTCGAGATCCTTCTGGCTGAACCAGGCCGTGCCGTAGATGCGCTGGAGCATCTGCCGCTTCTCGTCGCCGCGCCAGTACGCGCCCGCGGTCGAGAGCAGCTTGAAGTGCTTCAGGTAGCCGGTGGCCGGCACGTGCGGGCCGCGGCAGAGGTCGAGGAACGGACCGTTCCGGTATACGGTGATGACCTCGTCGTCGCCCAGCTCCTCGAGGCGCTCGAGCTTGAGTGGGTCGTCGGCAAACAGGCGCCGCGCCTCCTCCTTGGTGACGACCTGGCGCTCGAAGGGGTCGTTGCACTTCACGACCTCCTGCATGCGCTGCTCGATCGCCTCCAGCTCCTCGGGCGTGAACGGACGGTCGACCTCGAAGTCGTAGTAGAAGCCGTCCTGGATCGCGGGCCCGAAGCCGATCTTCGCCTCCGGCCGGATGCTGCGAACCGCCGTCGCCAGGATGTGGGCGGCCGAGTGGCGCAGCACGTCGAGCGCGCCCGGGCTGCGCTCGGTGATGATCTCGAGCTCGACGTCGTGGTCGAGGGGGCGGTTCAGGTCCACGACCTGGCCGTTGACGCGCGCAGCAAGCGCGGCCCGGGCCAGGCCCGCACCGATCTGCTCGGCGATCTCGCGAGGTGTGGTGTGGGTCGGCACCTGCCGGACGGAGCCGTCCGGGAGCCGGACCTCGATCATGTCGGCGGAAGCGTTGGCCATCGTGTGTCCCCGTACGTTCGCTGTTCAGGCGCGGAAACTTGGCTGGCGGCCGCCGTCGTCGCAACGGCGGCCGCGTGACGCCAAAAAGCGACGCGGCCCCTCGGGTGTCCCGAGAGGCCGCGTCCCGCCCGGCGTCCGACCGCGCTCAGCGCGCGACGACCGGAGCGGCGCCTCCCGGAGAGGGCCGCGTCGTCGGGGTCGTCGTCGTGCGGAGCGGTGCGTGCATCGTGGTCTGCGGCTTCTGGTCGAACGAACCCTTTATTCTAGCCCACGAACCGGCCTCTCGTCAAGGCGTGGCGTGGCGAAACCGCGCGCCGGCCGCTCGCGCCGCGGCGCGGGCAGGACGCCCGGCGGGCGCCCGAGCACGCCGGCGCGCCGACGCGGCTCGTCGCCCGCACGGTGACGTTGCTGCCACAGGGTCCCGCTCAGCGCGGCGGCGCCGACGAGGCGGGCCCGGGCGGTCCGCCGACGTGGCACCGCTTGCAGGTGACCTGGTTGCGGTCGCCCATGCGCTCGGCGCTGAAGCCCGGGCCGTGCGGATCGACCCCCCATCCCGCCTGCGAGTGGCAGCGCAGGCAGGTGCTCTGGGCATGGCAGGATGCGCACTGCTCGAGCCCTTGCCGGGCAGCCTGGCCGTGCTGGAGGAGCCAGAGCGGCTGACCGTTGTGGAACGAGCCGCCGGTCCCCGCGCGCCCCTGCGCCGCGAGCCCCGCCCCCTTGTGGCAGGTCTGACAGAACGCCTGGGTGTTGTGGCAGCTCGAGCACTCCGAGCGGGCGGCGTACGAGTCGGTCGCGTGCCGGGAGACGTAGTTCGTGGGGTGGAAGCCCGGTTTCGTCGGCCCGTCGTGGCACTTCACGCAGAAGTCGGTCTGGTGGCAGCCGCTGCACGCCGGCTGGTCGGTGGCGGCGGCCGTGCCGTGCCGCACGGCGAAGCCGGCGGGGTGCACGCGGGCGACACGCCGCGCTTGCGACGTCGCAACACCCGCCGCGGCCATCCTGGCCGCACCGTCCCGCCGGGCGCCGTCCGCGTGGGCCGCGCCACCGCCAAGCACGACGCCGCTCGGCCCGCCCGGTCGGGCGACCGGGAGTGCGGCGATCGCGCGAGCGGCGCCCTCGCCGATGTGGCAGCTCCGGCACCCCGCCTGGGCGTGGCAGTTCGCGCACGCCTCGATCCGTTTGCGGGCGGCCGCGCCGTGGCGCAGCGGCCACTCCCGGTCGGCGTGGCTGGGCGGGAGCGGGTACTCGCCGGCGCGGCCGAGCGCGAGCTGGCCGAGTCGACGGTCCGACGCCAGCGCGGCGATGGCGGGCACCTTGTCGGCGTTCAGGTGGCAGCGCGCGCAGCTCTCCCTGGCATGGCAGATCGCGCAGCGCGCCAGCGCCTCGCCCGGCGTGGTCCGGTGGCGAAGGACGAAGTCCGCCGCCGCGTGCGTCTCGGGCTTCGGGAACGCCGCGATGGTGTCCACCGGGACACCGGCCGCTCTGGCGATCGGCACATGGCACGTCGTGCAGGTGCTCTCGAGGGCCAGGTGCTGGCGTGTGCGCGGCATGTGGCAGGCGACGCACGCGTCCGGCGTCGCGCGGCCGACGGCCATCTTCGCCGCGGGGCCGGGCTGCGCGTGGCACGAGGCGCACGTCAGCGTGTCGCCTTTCGCCGCCGCGCGGGCGTCGTGGTCGGGGTGCGAGAAGCGCAGGTTGGACGGCTCGCGAGCCGGGCGGCTCCAGGCGACGGCCTTGCGCGCCGCGCCGTCGTGACAGCGCACGCACACCCCGGAGTCGGGATAGAACGCCGTCCGATCCCCGCTCGGAATCCCCTCGTGGCAGCCGATGCAGAGCGGGAAGAGGGAGGCGTGCTTCGCGTGCGGGAACGCCGGCGCGGGGCGCGTCAGCGCCCAGAGCGCGGAGCCGCTCGCGACGGCGAAGGCGACGGCGATCGCCGCGGTGCGGGCTCTCATGGGATCCGCCCTCCGACGCGGGCCCGCGGCTCCGCGCCGAGCGTCCAGGTGAACGAGAGCGATCCGCGCACCTGGCTCCAGTCCTGGCCGGCGCCGGCGCGCTCCAGGTGGCGGAAGGCGAAGACGTCGCCATCGACGCGGGCGAAGGGTGTCAGCCGGAAGCCGCCGTCGACGCCGAGGCCGTAGACGCGCCCGCGGTCGACGCGCAGCTCGAACGCCTGCTGGAACGCCACGCCGCTCAGCGAGACGTAGGCGTCGGGGCCGAGGGTGCGCCGCACGGCGACGCTCTGGCTCGAGCGCGCGCCGCCGAAGCCGATGTCGGCCGCGTACGCGCCGTCGACGGCCCAGGCTTCCACCGGGCGCCAGGACGCGCCGCCGCTCAGCGCCCAGCCCTCGCGCCGCAGCAGCAGCGACGGGAAGCCCGCGCTCGGATCCTGGTAGCGGCGCCACCCCGCACCGACGGTCACATTGAGCGGCGCGCCGGGGATCGCCCAGGCGAGGTCGGCGCGGCCTTCGTCGAATCCCACGGGGGAGAACGCGCCCCAGATCGTCCACAGCTCGAAGTACGGCTCGTAGTGGCGCGCCTGGAGCGCCGCGCTCACCCCGCCGATCCGCGGGAGCTGGAGCGTGAGCCGCGCCTCGTTGACGGCCGTCGAGGCGACGTCGTAGGCGAACGCTCCGTCGAGTGACGCGCCCAACCACCGCAGCCGAGCGTCCGCGGCGACGCGCTCGGTGTAGAGCCCGACGCGATCGTCCCGGATCTCCCGCTGGTAGATCGCGCCGGCGCCAAAGCGGGGGCCGGCGCGGAAGCGGAGCTCGCCGCCGACGAGGTAGCCGCGCTCGTCCGGCGTGAACGGCTCGACCGCCCGGAGCGCCTCGCTGGTGCGCGGCTCGTCGACGCCGCGCGCGAGGCTCCAGCCGCCGAACCCCTCGAGCGAGAGTCCGGGCAGCGGTCGGACCAGGAGCGCGGCGCCATCGAAGTTGTAGAAGCCGAGGCCGGAGGTCTTCCACTGTCGGCCGGCACGCACGCACAGCGCGTCGCGGTCCAGCTCGACGTAGGCGGCCAGCACGTCGAGGTGGTCGTCGGCTCGGGGCCAGAACGCCTCGGCGTGGCCGACGGCCTGCCGGCCGCGGAGCTGCGCGTACGCCCGCAGGCCGGTGGTCAGGCCCCAGGCGTTGACGTAGACGTCCTGGAGCAGCGGCGCGGCGCTCAGGTTCCGACCGGCCGCGCGCTGGAAGCGGCAGAAGGCATCCCCGGCGAGGCAGCTCACGACGGAGCCGCCGGGCGCATCGCGAAGCTCGCCCTCGCCGGGGACCAGGCTCGCGGGGATGCTGTCGGCGACGAACGGCCGGAGCTGCACGTACTGCGCGGTCGTCACCCCGGTGACCCGGATCCCCTGCGCGGCGGCCGGTGCACCCGGCGCGGCGGCCGCCGCGGGGGGGGGCCGCGCCCCGCCCCCCCCGCCCCGCCCCCGGACCCCGCGCCGCGGGAGGCCG
>JADGGV010000746.1 GCA_019689775.1 Gemmatimonadota bacterium | reverse complement strand
CACCACCTCGCCGGCGAGGTGGTGCGCGCCATCCTCGCCACCGCGCCTCACGCCACGCGGCCGCTCGCCCCGCACGAGCGCGCGGCGTTCGAGGCGCGCGACGCGCTCCGCGGCCGCCCGGTCCGCGTCGACGGCGTCGACGCCGGCATCGCCATCGGCCTCGCGCCCGACGGGGCGCTCCTCCTCGACCGCGACGGCACCACCGAGACGATCCGCGCCGGCAGCGTGCGCGCCGCGCCCGCCGGTTGCGACCTCTCTTTCACCGGAACCGCGCCATGAACCTCGTCTTCGACGTCGGCAACACCGAGACCGTCCTCGGGCTCTTCGAGGCCGGAACCCTGCTGGAGCACTGGAGGATCTCCACCTGGCCCGAGCGCACCGTCGACGAGGTCGGCCTCCTCGTCCGCTCCCTCGTCCGCGAATCCGGCTTCGACCTCGACCTCCTGACTGGGGCCGCCATCGCCTCCGTCGTGCCCCCGCTCACCCCCGTCCTCACCGAGATGGCCGAGCGCCACCTCGGCGTCCAGGCCGTCGTCGTCGACGCCCGCTCCCCACTCCCCATCCGCCTCGACGTCGAGGAGCCCAACACCGTCGGCGCCGACCGCATCGTCAACACCCTCGCCGCCGCCCGCCGCTTCCGCACCGACACCATCGCCGTCGACCTCGGCACCGCCACCACCTTCGACTGCATCACCCGCGACGGCATCTTCTGCGGCGGGATCATCGCCCCCGGCGTCCACACCGGCGCCGAATCCCTCGTCCGCCGCACCTCCAAGCTCCCGCGCGTCGACCTCGAGCCCCCCGACACCGTCATCGGCCGCCGCACCGAGACCGCCATCCGCAGCGGCATCTTCTTCGGCGCCGTCGACGCCATCGACGGCATCGTCCGCCGCATCAAGGCCGAGTGGAACCGCCCCGACGCCCTCGTCGTCGCCACCGGCGGCCTCGCCACCCTCATCGCCCCGTACTGCGCGACCATCGACCGCGTCGAGCCATTCCTCACCCTCTACGGCCTCGACCTCGCCTATCGCCACCTCACTGCCGCGCGCGACCGCCTCGTCCCGCTCAAGGCCGCCGCACGCCGCCCCTGACCCCCTGGACAGCCACGCCCCGCATCGCTACATTTCAAGTCTACGTCGCGCCCGGACAGCCGGCCCGCGATCTTGCCGGGCGCCGCTCCCCGCGGCGCCCGAGTCCGCTCGAAGGGGGGGAATCCTGGATGATCGAAGTCACGCTCGGCGAGAACGACCGGCTCGACTGGGCTCTCAAGCAGTTCCGGCGCAAGCTCATCCGCTCCGGCCTGCTCAAGGAGATCAAGAAGAAGCGCTTCTACGAGAAGCCCAGTGAGGCGCGGAAGCGCAAGTCCGCCGCCGCTCGTCGCCGTGGTGCCCGCGCCCGCCGCGCCGCCGCGCGCTGAGCCGACCGGATTCCGAACCCCGCGGGGGGGGGGGGGGGGGGGGGGGCCCCCCCCCCGGGGGGTGTGGGGCCCCCCCCGCCC
>JADGGV010000745.1 GCA_019689775.1 Gemmatimonadota bacterium | reverse complement strand
CGACCGTCCTGCGCCACCCCCGCCGACCGGCGCCACGGGCACGGGCGACGCATCCCGCCGCGTGGCCGGGCCAGGCCAGCCGACCGCCCGCGCCAGCGCCGCCGCCGCCGCCTCCGCACCCGGATAGCGCTCCTCCCGCTCCCGCGCGAGCAGCCGCACGATCGCGCCGTCCAGTGCGACGGGGATGCGCGGATCGAGCGCCCTCGGGTGCGGCGGCGCTTCCGTCAGCCGGCGCGTGACCCCCGCCGGCGTCGCCCCACCCCACGGGGCATCCCCGGTCAGCATCTCGAACAGGATGCAGCCGAGCGCGTACAGGTCGCTGCGGCCGTCGGCCGGCTCGCCGACGAGCTGCTCCGGGCTCATGTACCGCGGGGTGCCGACCACGAAGCCGGTGCGCGTCAGGTCCTGCTCTGCGTCGTGCGCCGCCTTCGCGATCCCGAAATCGATGACCTTCACCAGGTCGCCGCCGTCCTCGCCCACCGCGACCAGCACGTTGTCCGGCTTCAGGTCGCGATGCACCACGCCCGCCCGGTGCGCCGCCGCGAGCCCCGTCGCGATCTGGCACGCGATCCCCACCGCCCGCTCCGCCGGCAGCCGCCCCTCGCGCTCCACCAGCCGCGACAGCGGCTCCCCCTCCACGTACTCCATGGCGAGGTAGATCAGCCCATCGTCCGTCTCGCCGAAATCGTAGACCGTCGCGACGTTCGGGTGCGAAACCCGGCTCGCGTTCGCCGCCTCCCGCGCGAACCGGCTCGCCGCCTCCGCATCCTCGCTCAACGCCCGGCTCAGCACCTTCAGCGCGCACCGCCGCCCCATCCGCACGTGCTCCGCCAGGTACACGGTCCCCATCCCGCCCGCGCCGAGCCGCCGGTGCACCCGGTACCGCCCCCCGACCACGAGCCCCGACAGGTCGGCGCTCCGCGCCTTCGCCCGCAGCACCGCCCCGTCGCGCGGGCAGAACCGCACCTCCGGGCCGTACTCCCCCGCGCACGACGGGCACACCATCGTCGCCGGCGACGACGGGGGCTCCGCCGGCCGGTCGGCGCGCGTGGGCGCCCCGGCGGATCCGACGACGGCATCCCGCGGGTCGTCTCCGCTGATCACGAGGGACCATCCGGAAAGAGGGAACGACGCGACGACCCGGGCTCCACCTTCCGCGCCCGCGCGGTGGACCCCGGGTCATGCGCCGAGAGCGCAAGCGCCAGGCGTGTTCCGGAGAACGCACGCGCAATGTACGTCGCGCCCGCCGGGCGCAGCAACGGTCCCGCCGGCGCCAGACGTCGCGCCGCCGCGCCCGTGGGTGGGGCGGCGACACCGGCGACCGACTCCGCCCGCGGCGGCCGCCCGCCCGGACTCCGCCTTACCATTGGTAATGCGGCCCTGCGTCGGGCTGTGGCGACCGCCCGCGCGCGGACTCCGCCCGCGCCGACCGCCCGCGCGGCCCGGCCCGAGGCCCGGCTGCCCGGGCGCCGCCGCGCCCCCCGGGCCGGCGCCCGGCCGC
>JADGGV010000744.1 GCA_019689775.1 Gemmatimonadota bacterium | reverse complement strand
CGGCCTGCGCCTCCATCCCCCGCCGCGCCAGCCGCTGGAGGATGTCCGCCAGCGCCTCCGCGTGCCCGCCCGCCGGGTCCAGCGCGAACGAGACGCGCACCGCGACCAGCGGCTCCGCCGCCTCGGCGTAGACCACGACCGTCGGCCCGCCCTCGATCCGCTCCACCGCGACCCGGCCCGGCAGCCCGACCGCGGCCGCCTCACCGCCCACCAGGGCCTGCGCCGCCAACCGCCCCGGCGCGGCCGCGCAGCTCGCGACCAGCAACAAAAAAGCGCCGCGTACGGCGCTCTTCCGCCCGGACCCCGCCATCCGGTTACTCCTGCGGCTTCGGGAACAGGACATCACCCCGGCGTGTCGGTTTCCCCGCCAGGTCCAGCTCCGGCAGCTCGTCCAGCGCCGGCACGCGATCCAACCCGAGCCTCTCCGCCAGCTCCCGCATCTTCACCGGCATGAACGGCGAGAGCAGCGTCGCCAGCGCCGCCAGCGCCCGCGCCAGCGAGCCGAGCGTCGCATCCAGCGCCTCCGCCTGCGCCGGGTCCTTCGCCTGCTTCCACGGCGCCTGCTCCTCGATGAATACGTTCGCCGCCGCCGACAGCTCGATCGCCGCCGCCGCGCCGTGGTGCAGCAGGTTCTCGTCCATCGCCGCCCGGTAGCGCAGCGTCGCCGCCGCGACCTGCTCGTCCAGCCGCGTGCGCGGCGCCGCCGGCACATGCCCGCCCCGGTACCGCTCGAGCATCGACAGCACCCGGCTCGCCAGGTTGCCGACGTTGTTCGCCAGGTCCGCGTTGTAGCGCTCGTCGAACCGCTCGAGCGAGACGTCCGCGTCGCCGTTCCACGGCACTTCCCGGAGCAGGAAGTACCGCAGCGCATCCGGCCCGCGGTGCGCGATCAGCTCCTCCAGGCCCAGCCGCACCCCCTCCGACTTCGAGACCTTGCTCCCCGCGAACGTCACGAAGCCGTGGCCCCACACCCGCCGCGGCAGCTCGATCCCCGCGCTCATCAGCATCGCCGGCCAGTAGATGCAGTGGAAGCGGGTGATGTCCTTCCCGATCACGTGGTAGTCCGCCGGCCAGTACCGGCGGTACCCCTCGTCCGGGAAGCCCACGGCCGACAGGTAGTTCGTCAGCGCGTCGATCCACACGTACACCGTGTGCTCGGCGTCGCCCGGCCACGGCACGCCCCACGGGAGTCGCGGCCGCGACACCGAGATGTCCTCCAGCCCGCCCTCCAGCACCCGCCGGATCTCGTTCCGCCGCGACTCCGGCTCGATGAACTCCGGCCGCTCGTCCAGCAGCTTCAGCAGCCGCTCCTGATAGCGTGACAGCCGGAAGAAGTAGTTCTCTTCCTTCGTCCACAGCAGCGGCCGCGACGGGTGCGTCGGACAGATCAGATCCGTCACCGTCCGCCCGGCCAGCTCCCCGCCGCGCACCGCCGTCGGCCGCCCCTCCTGCGCCTGCCCCGCGCCCGGAGCGGCGGAGCGGGCGGGTGGGGAAGTGGGTGCAACCCCGCTC
>JADGGV010000743.1 GCA_019689775.1 Gemmatimonadota bacterium | reverse complement strand
GTGTCCGCCCCCGCCCGACGTCGGACCCGGTTTGCACACCGCCCGTAGTCGACCCCGCAGTTCCCGCCCGCCGTTCGCCCCCTGGCCAGGTTCCGCGGCTGCCGTCCTCGCCGGACCTTGCCGGCGCGGGCTCGGGCCGTGAACTTCCGCGCGTCAACGAACGCACCGCGCCGGTGCCGGCGCGATGAGGGGAACGCGACATGCCCTACACGGTCCACGACCTTCTCGAGCTGCTCGATCTCGAGCCGATCGAGTTCAACATCTACCGCGGTCGCAACCGCGACATCGGTACCGGCCGCGTCTTTGGCGGGCAGGTGCTGGCGCAGTCGCTGGTGGCTGCGCGGCGGACGGTGGAGGAGGAGCGGGAGGCGCACTCGCTGCACGGCTACTTCATCCTGCCGGGCGACCTGTCGATCCCGATCGTCTACTTCGTCGATCGACTCCGGGACGGGAAGAGCTTCGCCACGCGGCGCGTGACGGCGATCCAGCACGGCCGCGCGATCTTCAACATGTCGGCGTCGTTCCAGGTCACGGAGACGGGCCCCGTGCACCAGACCGCGATGCCGGACGTGCCGCCGCCGGAGGCGTTGCCGTCGGAGCTGGAGCTGCTGCGCGGGATGGCGGACCGGATCCCGGAGGCGCTGCGCCCGATCCTGACGCAGGACCGGCCGCTGGACTACCGGCTGGTGACCCAGGTCGACCCGTTCGCCCCCGAGCCGCTCCCGCCGGTGCGCTACATGTGGCTGCGCGCGATCGGCTCGATGCCCGACGACCCGATCGCGCACCAGGCGGTGCTCGCCTACGCCTCCGACTACGGCATCCTGGCGACGGCGCTCCAGCCGCACGCGCTCTCGATCCGGCAGCCGAACCTCCAGGTGGCCACGCTCGACCACGCGATCTGGTTCCACCGCCCCTTCCGCGTGGACGAGTGGCTGCTCTACGCCACGGACAGCCCGGCGGCGGCGGGCGCGCGCGGCTTCGCGCGGGGCAGCATCTTCACCCGGGACGGGACGCTGGTCGCGTCCGTCGCGCAGGAGGGGCTGGTCCGCCTGCGCTGACCGGGCGCGGCTCAGCCGCCGATCCAGGCGAGCGCGACCGTCGCCGGCGTCCGTTCCCCGGGGACCGCCGCCGTCACCTCGTCGAAGGCGACGTCGAGGCCCGCCGCGCGCAGCGTCGCGACGAACTCCGCCCGCGCCAGCCGCCCGGGGTCGCCGACGAGCGCGCGGGCGCCGCGGGCGACGGCCTCGGCGACGCGACGGGCGGCCGCGCGCGCCAGCGCCGGCTCGTAGAGGACGTCGGCCAGGACGACGGTGTCGGCGGGTGGGAGCGGTTCGTCGCCGGCGAGGTCGAACCGGCGGGCCTCCACGGCGAGCCCCTGGAGCGCGGCCGCGGCCGCGACGAGCTCGAGCGCGAGCGGGTCGTGGTCGAGCGCCGTCGCGCGGGCGCCGCGCCGCGCCGCGGTGCGCGCCGAGAGCCCCGTGCCGGCACCCAGGTCGAGGACGCGCTCCCCGGCCCC
>JADGGV010000742.1 GCA_019689775.1 Gemmatimonadota bacterium | reverse complement strand
GCCCCCGAGGCCGCAGGGCCGTATGCGCTCCAGAGCGGCGCGTTCCGCTCGCGCGACGGCGCCGACGACCTCGCCCGCCGCCTGCGCAGGGCCGGCTTCGAGCCCCGCCTCGTCCGCCTCCGCGACGGCCACCTCATCCTTGTCCGCATCGGCCGCTTCACCGGCACCGCCGACGCCGTCGCCCTCGCCCGCCGCGTGCGCGCCGCCGGCTTCGACGCCCTCGTCGTCGACGATGCGGCGCGCGAGACGCCGGTTCGTTAGCTTCGGGGGTGGTTCGGAACTTGCAGCGCCCTGCCGCGGTCGCGGAACGTTCGGCGGATTCCCGGAGCGGATCCCTATGGCGGCGCCGCTTAAGATCCTCGTCGCCGAGGATGAGCCCCTCAGCGCCATGGCGCTCCAGGCCCAACTGGAGGCCATGGGGCACACTGTCATTGGGCCGGCGCGCGACGGCCGGCAGGCCGTCGACCTGGCCACGGCGAACCCGCTCGACCTGGCGCTGCTCGACGTGCGGATGCCGCGCCTCTCCGGGCTGGAGGCCGCGGACGAGATCTTCCGCATCCGCCACGTGCCGATCATCATGCTGAGCGGTTACAGCGATCCGGAGCTGGTCGACCGCGCCTCGAAGGCGCCGGTCTTCCACTATCTGGTCAAGCCCGTGTCGATGCAGGACCTGGGGCCCGCCATCACGGTGGCGCTCAACCGCTTCCAGGAGTGGCAGGCGTTCCAGGACGAGGCGCACGCGCTCGAGCAGAAGCTCGAGGACCGCAAGCTGGTCGAGAAGGCGAAGGGCGTGCTGATGGCCGCCCGCGGGCTCTCGGAGGCGGACGCGTACCGCGTGCTCCAGAAGGAGAGCCAGAACCGGAACCAGCCCATGGTCGAGATCGCCCGCTCGGTGATCATGACGGACTCGCTCCTGCGCGACCACGCCTGAGCGGGTGCGCCCGATCCATCTCCTCCCCCTCGGCGCGCTCCCCCCGGGGCTCACCGAGCACCTCGTCGCGACCCTCGCGCCGCGCTTCCGCGTCCCCGTCGTCGTCGACCCGCCGACCGAGGCGCGCCCCGACTGGCGCGACGACGCCCGCGCGCAGTACCGCGCCGACGCGATCCTCGCCGCCCTCGTCGCCGATCCGCCCGCCGACGGCGGCCGCCGCATCGCGCTCCTCCCCGCCGACCTGTTCGCCCCGGGGCTCGCGTTCACGCTCGGGCTCGCCACGCTCGCCGGCTGCTGCGCCGTCGTCGCCCTGGCACGCCTCGACCCCGCGTTCCACGGCGAGCCGCCCGACGCCGGCCGCTTCTTCCGCCGCGCCGCCATCGAGACCCTTCACGAGCTCGGGCACACGCTCGGCCTCGCCCACTGCGCCGACCCCGCCTGCGTCATGCACTACTCCCGCTCCATCGCCGACACCGATCGGAAGACGCTCGACTTCTGCGCCGCCTGCGCGCGCTGAGGCGCCAACCCGGGCGCACCGCCGCCCCCGCAACGATGCACTTGTGCCCCCCCTCACCCCCGGGTAAGCT
>JADGGV010000741.1 GCA_019689775.1 Gemmatimonadota bacterium | reverse complement strand
CCGTAGTACGGCGTCGCGGCCGCCTCGCCCCACCCCTCCCGCCCGTCCTCGTCGCGCAGCCGCACCCACACGGAGCGGCGCACGCGCGCGCCCTCGCGGGCGATCACGAAGTCGTGCTTCGTCGGCAGCTCGAGGATCTCGTACGTCAGCTTCACGGCGCCTCCCGCGCGGTCGGGGTTCGGGCCGGTGAATCTACGCGCCACAGGCGCCGGGCCCAAAGCCCTGCGCGCCCGAGGGCGGCTCAGAGGACGTCGGCTGGAGCCGGTTCGCGTTCACGTCCGCCGCCGCCGCCCCTCCCGAACGGCCGGGAGCGTAAGTGGAAGCGGGACCGGCAAGCCGTTCGGGCCCGCGTCCGGTCTGCCTCCCCGACACCTGTGTCCCTCGGGCGGGATTCCCCTTATCTTGGGGGCCCCACGCTCGCTCCCCGCTGGTTCGATCGACCGAGGGCCGTACGAATGCGCGCGATGATCGACGATGACATCGGCGCTCCGGCGAAGCCGCCGGAGCCGGGCGTTCGCCGCCGCTGGCTGCTCCTGGCCGCCGCTGCGTTCTTTCTTCTGGCCTCCCAGGATGTCGCCGCGCAGCGGCCGCGCGCGCTGATGGGGACGCCGGCGAAGCTGGCGCGGCAGAACCGCCTGGCCGACGCCTACGACCTCTCCCGCATGGACGACCCGGCGGAGGTGCGCCGCCTCATCTCGAGCGGCCGGCTGGTTGCGATTCCGCGAAGCGGGCCGGGCTACTACGTCGACGAGACGCTCGGGCGGGCGTACGGCCCGCGGAAGCGGACGGTGCTGTTCTACGCGCGTCCCTGGGTGCTGCGATTCCTCAAGGCCGAGGGTCGCCGCTTCCGGTCGGCGTTTCCGGGGCGTCGGCTGAAGGTCTCGTCGCTGGTCCGCACGGAGGAATACCAGGCGATCCTGACGCGCCGGAACGTGAACGCGGCGCGGGGCGAGGATCCGGACCGGCGCTCGCCGCACCTGACCGGCGCGGCCGTGGACATCTCGAAGAAGGGGATGTCGGCGCGCGAGATCGCGTGGCTGCGGCGGCGCCTCGTGGCGCTCCAGGCGCGCGGCTGGATCGTCGGCACGGAGGAGATGGCGACGAACACGTTCCACATCTTCGTCACGCCCGAGTACGGCCGGGTCGAGGACCGTGGCGAGCGCGACGGGCAGTAGCGCCGGCGGCGGGGCGCGCGTGCCGGAGGCGAGCTTCGCGGAGCGGGTCTACGCGCTGGTGCGGCGCATCCCCCGGGGGAAGGCGGTCAGCTACGGCGGCGTGGCGGCGATGCTGGGGTACCCGCGGGCCGCGCGCGGCGTCGGCGGTGCGCTGTCCGCGCTCCCGCCGGGTACGGACGTTCCGTGGTGGCGGGTGGTGAACCGCGACGGCCGCATCTCGCTGCCGGGCCCGGGCGGCCTCATCCAGCGGAAGCTGCTGCAAGAGGAGGGCGTGCGCTTCGGCCCCGACGACCGGCTGGACTGGGCGCGCCACGGGTGGAGCGGCGAGGACGGGACGGCCGAGGGGGAG
>JADGGV010000740.1 GCA_019689775.1 Gemmatimonadota bacterium | reverse complement strand
CGCCGCGCTCCGCCTGCTCGAGCCCGCGCCGACCCCCGAGGCGATGCTCCGCCTCACCCCCGCCCGCATCGACGCCCTCGTCCCAGACGTCACCTTCCACGCCGCCAAGGCCCGCCAGCTCCACGAGCTCGCCCGCCGCGCCGTCGAGGAGCACCACGGCCGGCTCCCCTGCGACGCCGCCGTGCTCCGCTCCTTCGCCGGCGTCGGCCCCAAGTGCGCCAACCTCGCCCTCGGCATCGCCTGCGGCATCCCCCTCATCGCCGTCGACGTCCACGTCCACCGCGTCACGAACCGCTGGGGCATCGTCCACACCTCCACCCCGGAACGGACGATGACCGCCCTCCAGCAGGTCCTCCCACGGCCCTACTGGATCGAGATCAATCGGCTACTGGTGCCGTTCGGGAAGCACATTTGCACCGGCAAGCTCCCGAAGTGCTCGACCTGCCCGGTGCTGGACATGTGCTGCCAGGTAGGCGTGACGGCGCATCGGTGAGGCGGGCGAGCGGGCCGGGCGGGGAACCGTCGCCCGGCGTGGGTCGGCGGGCGCGCCCTAACTCCGCGACCGATTTGCGCTTCTGCTCCGTGAGCCCGTATCTTCCGGCATTCCCCGTACGGCGAGCCGCCGGCCGCTCCGAGCGCCGTCCAGCCCGCCCACGGCAACCCGACAGACGCCAATGTCCGAGCAGACCGAGCGCACGCTCAACCATTTCGCCCTCTTCGCGTTCACCGACGCCTACTGGGCCGCCTCCGCCGGCGAGCGCGCCGACTTCCATGGCGCCTGGCTCGAGCGGCTCCGCGCCGCCTCGCGCCGGCTGGACCTCTATCAGGTCTTCCCGACCGAATCCTCGACCGACGTGCTCGCCTGGAGCGCCGTCCGCGCCGACGACGTCAACGCCGCGTTCGACTACTTCGACGCGTTCGCCCGTGCCACGAACCCGTGGCGCCGCTACGTCCGCATGACCGAGTCGCTCTGGGGGTACACGAAGCCGTCGCAGTACAGCCGCGCCCAGCGCTCGCCGCAGGAGATCGACCCCTTCGCCGAGGAGCGCAAGCGCTACCTCGTCATGTACCCGTTCGTGAAGACGGTCGACTGGTACCTGCTGGGGCGGGACGCGCGGCAGGGGATGATGAACGAGCACATCCGCGTCGGGAAGCAGTACCCCGAGATCACCCAGCTCCTGCTCTACTCGTTCGGCGTGCAGGACCAGGAGTTCGTCGTGGTCTACGAGATGGACGACCTCCGGCAGTTCTCCGATCTCGTCGGCGACCTCCGCGGCACCGACGTGCGCCGCTACACCGCGCGTGACACGCCGCTGCACGCCGGGCTCTGGCGCCCCGCCGAGGAGACGCTGAGCCTCTTCCGATGACCGGCAGCGACACGCCCTATCCGCCGGGCCGGGACGCCACGCCGGCCCGGCGCGCGTCGGCCGCCGGGCCGCGGCCGGGCGCCGCGCCCGCGGCCACCGCCGGCGACGCGCAGCCCGCCCCCCGCGACGCCGCGGCCGCCCGGTCCCGCGCCGGCTCCGAC
>JADGGV010000739.1 GCA_019689775.1 Gemmatimonadota bacterium | reverse complement strand
GCTCGGGAGCGTCAGCGTGTTCGCGGTATTGAAGACGGTGAAGCGGACACCGTCGAACCGCACCAGGCCGTCCATCGTCGCGAGCCAGATGTAGCCATCACGGCTCTGGAGCACGGTACGGATCGAGTTGAGCGGGAGTCCCTCCCGGACCGTCCACGCCTCATGGACGAAGGCCTCCTCACGGCCGCCTACGTTCGGGGGTGCGGGGTGCATCTGCGCCACCGCCGCGCCGGGCGCGCAGACCAGCGCGGCGGTAATGCGCAGGACGACGCGAACGAACGCTGAGTTGGGGCTCATGGCGCCGGAACGTGTGGGGACCGCGCCGTGCCGCGGGCACGGCCGGCCGGGGATGGCAGGCGGCCAATATCGCACGTTTCGGTGGCGGGCGCGAGCCCTGGCGGGCAGGCGTGTGGATCGAGGCGGCGCGGCGGTGGTGTGGGCCCATCCCGCGGGCGAGGCGGCGTGCCGGCGCGCGCCTCGCCCGGCGCGCCACTTACCCGGACCGAGCCTGCGCGCCCGCGTCCTGCTCGTCGCCGGCGAGCATCGCCTTCATTTGGGCGAAGAAGTTCTTCCGCAGCTCCGCAGACTCTTCGGGCGTCAGGCTCGTTCCGGCCGATCTTACGTTGAGGAGGTCCGCCGGGATGTCATCGAGGTAGCGCGACGGGAGGCGCGGCACGAGCCCGCCGTGCTTGCGGCGGGCGCGGCAGTACGAGAGGGTGAGCCGGCTTCGCGCGCGCGTGATGCCGACGTAGAAGAGTCGCCGCTCCTCGGCGAGCGGATCGCCGTGGCCGGGGAGCTCGGGGTCTGCGGCGGCCTCGATGGAGCGGGCGTGGGGGAGGATCTCCTCCTCGAGGCCGACGATGAAGACGTCGTCGAACTCGAGCCCCTTCGCCGAGTGCAGCGTCATGAGCGCGATGGATGCGTCGTCCTCGCGATCGTCGTCGTCTCGGTCCTCGAGGTCGGTGAGCGCGATGCGCGCGAGCGCGTCGGCGAGGCGCGGCGGCGTCCAGCCCTCGTCGAGCAGGCTGGGGTCAGTCGCCGCTGGCGCTGTCTGCCCTTCATCGAGGCTGCCGGCAGTGATCGTTGCGGCGCCGTCCTCAGAGGGCATCGTCAAGGCCTCGCGGAGCGGGCCGCGCCCGTTGCCTGTCGTGGCGACGACGTCATCTTCACCGTCACTCGCGCCCTCCGCGCTCCCGAGCTGGCCCCAGACGCGGCGCTCGAAGCGTGCGATGGAGCCGACCACGTCGCGGATGTTGTCGACGCGGATGTCGGCAGTGCGCTGGTTCCTGCGGTCGGAGCGGATCTCCTCCTCGATGCCGGTGCGGCGGAGGAACGCCTCGGCCCAGCGCGCGATGGGCGGGAGCCCGACGCCCGGCGGGCCGGCCGCGGCCTCTTGCTCGGCGGCGTGCAGCTTCTGCCGCTCGTCCTCCAGCATCTCGAGGAACCCGGCCACGGCGCGGTGAGCGGCGGCGCCGATGTCGTCCGGGCCGGCGGCGAGCAGGGCATCCACGAAGCCGATGCCCTTCGCCTG
>JADGGV010000079.1 GCA_019689775.1 Gemmatimonadota bacterium | reverse complement strand
GGCCGCGGGCGCCCGCCCCGGGCGCACCCCGTCCGCCTAGCCGCCCCGCGCCCCCACGCCGTGGTGCACCCAGCTCACCCACACCGCGACGAGCACGCCCGCCGTGGCCTGGTGCAGCACGCCCAGCGCCACCGGGACCGCGTTCACGAGCGTGAGCACCCCGAGCAGGTACTGGGTGGCGACGAGCCCAAGCAGCGCCGCGGCGAACCGCCGGGAGGCCCGATCCACCTCGGCGCGCCGGACCGCCCAGAAGAGGGCGACGACGGCGAGCGCGAGCACGGTGCCCAGAACGCGGTGCGTCCACTGCACCGCCACGGGATTCTCGAGGAAGTTGCGCGCCGCGGGCTCGAGGGTCAGCAGGCCGGGCGGGACGAGCGATCCGGCCATGAGCGGGAACGTGTTCGCGAAGAAGCCGGCCTTGAGTCCGGCGACGAACGCCCCCCAGACGATCTGCGCCCCGAGCAGCACGCCGACCGCGGCGAGCCCGCGCATCATCCGCCGCCGGGCCGCCGCTTCGACCGCCGCGGCCCGCGGGCCGGGCCGCAGGTCGCGGGCAAACCAGACGGCCGCGGAGAAGATCACGAGCGCGAGGGCGAGGTGCGCCGCCAGCCGGTAGTGGCTCACGCTCGGCCGATCGACGAGACCGCTGGCGACCATCAGCCAGCCCATCACCCCCTGCATCCCACCCAGCGCGAAGAGGCCGAGGAACCGCCGGCGGAGGCGCCGGTCCAGCCAGCCGCGCGCCTGGAAGTACGCGAACGGCACGATGAACACCACGCCGATCCCCCGGGCGAGGAGCCGGTGCAGGTACTCCCAGAAGAAGATGAACTTGAACTCGCCGAGCGTCATGCCCGGGCGCAGCTTCCGGAACTCCGGGAACTGCTGGTAGCGCTCGAACGCCTGCCGCCACTGGCTCTCGTCGAGCGGCGGGATGACCCCCAGGATCGGGTCCCAGTCCACCATCGACAGGCCGGAGTGCGTGAGGCGGGTGATGCCGCCGACGACGAGGACGCCGAGCGTCATCGCCGCGATCGTCCAGAGCCAGAGCCGCATGATGCGCCGGCGCGGCGCGGGGATCCGCGCATCGCGATCGGCCGGTGCGCTCGTGGGACCGGGCGCGCCGGCGGGAGTCGGCGAGGAGCGTGGAACGGAAGTCGTCGCCATGATCGGCAGCCGTTTCGTCAGGGTGCGTTCCGGGCCGCGGCCAGGAACCGGTGCCCGCCCGCGGGCGGCGCGGCCGACGCCGGACCGGATGGGCCACGGCCGGGCGCCGGCCGTTCGGCCGCGACGGCGGGGAGCGCGCCCGGGATGGCGCCCGCGAGCGTGCAGAGCGGCGTCCGTCGCTTCAGCGGCGTGTACAGGTACACGTAGCTGAGGTGGCTGAGGACGAGGAACAGCGTCGCGGCCCACGGCAGCAGCGCGAGGGACAGGACGAGCCCGGCGAGGCTGAGGCCCCAACCGAAGGCGCCGGCCTGGCGCGGCGTCAGGATCCCGGCGGGGAGCGGGCGGCGGGCCGTGCGCCGCATGCGGGCGTCGGCGTCGCGCTCCACGAGCTGGTTCAGCGCCGCGGCGCCGCCCGACATGCTCATGGTGGCGAGGAGCGCGAGGGCGAGCGTCCCGGGCCGCGCCCAGCGGCCCTCCGCCAGCAGGAAGCCCGCCGCCGCGCTCACGCCGATGAACAGCGTGATCCCCGGCTTGGTCAGCTCGAGGCACGCGTGCAGGCGCGCGCGCATCGGGCGAACCGAGCGATCCCCGGCGCCGCTCGACGCGCCGGCCGCGTGCCCCTGCTCTGGAACCGGGCCGGCGGACATCAGCGGCCCCGGCGGGGATCGGCGGCCGGAAGCCGGCGCACCAGCGCCGCGATCGTCTCGGCGCCCCCCGTCGTGGAGAACGCGATCCGGCCGTCGGGGTCGACGATGTGGACCAGCGCGGGGTGCACGACCTCTCCGGTGCGCTCGTCCCGCCGGTACGGGACGCGCCAGGCGGCCAGCGCCGCCTCGACCGCGGCCACGGTCCCGCCGAGCACCCAGGCGTCGCGGTCGGGCAGCCCCCACTCACGCGCCATCGCGGGGAGGCGCGAGGGCGTGTCGCGCCATGGATCCAGCGTGACGACGAGCACCGCCGGCGCCGCGCCTGCCGCCCGCAGGCGCCGCTGCGCCTCCAGGACGTGACGTACCACGACGGGGCAAACGGTCTCGCAGTGGGCGTAGGCGAACGTCACGAGCACCGTGCGCCCACGCAGCGAGGCGAGGCTCCGCGTCGCGCCATCCTGCGCGGTCAGCGCGAGCGGCGGCGCCGGCTGGTCCAGGCGCGGGTGGTCGCCCGGGGACAGCGTCCCTGCAACCTCCGGCAGGCGAGCGAGGACCCGCGCCTGGCGCACGCGCAACGTCGCGGCGCCGGCGAGCAGCGCGACACCGAGGGGGAAGAGCAGCAGCGTGGCCGCGACGCGCCGCGAACGCCGCGCCCGGGCCAGGAGCCCGCGCACCCCGTCCGCCCATCCCACGAGCAGTATGGCGAGCATCCCGAGCGGCCCCGCGGTCAGGCCGATCCAGCCGCCGCCGTCCGGCAAGCCGCTCGGCCCGATGCCGAAGCAGACGTAGCGGGTCCGCTCGAGCCACGCGGGCGCGTGGGGCACCGGCCAGAGCGCGAGCGCCCACCACGCGCCGGTGATCAGCAGGATCGCGAGCAGCCCCGCAAGCGCGGCGCCCTCCTCGGAGACGAGCCCACGAGGAGGGGCACGATGCTGCGGGGCCGCGGCGACCGGCATCAGCCGATCTTCCACACGAAGGACAGCAGCTTCCAGTTCGCGAAGTAGTAGAGCGCGAACGCCGCCAGGAAGATGAGCACCAGCACCATCGTGCCGGGGGCGTGCCCCAGCTTCCCGTTCGGCAGGTTGACCTCGTCCTCGACGGTGACGGGGCGCGGCGGCCGCACCAGCCCCTGCGGCAGCCCCTTCGCGCCGCACAGGCGCTCCTCGTCCGTGAAGCGCTGGCCGAAGAAGACCGACCACACGGTGATCAGGATGTAGAGCCCGCCGCCGAGCGCGGCCACGAGCCCGCCCAGCGCCATGATCCCCATGACCGCGTCGACCGCGGGGTCGAACGCCTGCTCGAACGGCGCCTGCGAGAACGTGATGTCCCAGTGCCGGCGCGGCACGCCGAAGCCGCCGGCGAACGACATGAACACGCAGAAGACGAGCATGCCGCCGGCGAACAGGTAGGGCTGGACCTGCGCGAGCCGCCAGAACGCCACCTTCCTCTGGAAGATGAGCGGGATCAGGTAGTAGGTGAGGCCCATGAACGCCATCGCCGTCCCGCTCACCACCGTCGCGTGGAAGTGGCCCGGCACGCGCAGCGTGTTGTGGACGACGATGTTGATCTGCTCCGTCCCGATCGTCACGCCCGTGATCCCGCCGACGAAGCCGAAGACCACGATCGAGAGCACGAGCGAGCTGAAGCCCGGGTCGCCCCACGGCGCCCGCTTGACCCAGCCGAACAGCCCCTGCGTCACGCCGTGCAACCGCTGGCCGACCTCGATCCCCGCCGGCACCGTGAAGCCGTGGAGCATGCTCGCCAGCACCGCCATGTACATGAAGTAGCTGGTGTTGACCACCTTCCACGACGAGCTGAAGCCCGGATCCACCAGCAGGTGGTGCGCCGACGCCATCGAGATGAACAGGATGTAGAGCACGAACGCCGTGCGGCTGATCTTCTCGTTCAGCACCACGGAGCCGACCGTGAGCCCGCCGAGCAGGTACCAGATCGACACCATGGCCGCGACGTTGATCTGCTGCGACGAGTGCCCCAGCGCCCACCAGAGCATGCGGTAGACCTGCGGGTCGACGTTCATCAGCCCGATCGACCAGAGGAACGTCGGGATGTAGGTGGCGGCGCCGTGCAGCAGCGTGATGACGGCGATGATCGCGGCCGCGACCGCGCCGAACGTGACGAGCGGCAGCGATCCCTCGTAGCTCCGCTCCCGCTTCGCGACGGCGAGCGTGGCGAAGAACTGCGCGCAGACCAGGAGCGCGCCCACCGCGAACAGGATGATCCCCAGGTAGTAGAGCGGATGCGCCCGCAGCGGGATGTAGGACGTCATGAGCACGTCCGCGCGCCCCGTCCAGATCATCGCCTCGACGAGCGCCGCGCCGAGCGTCATCAGCCCGAAGTTGAACCAGCCGAGCTTCGGCGCCGCGATCCGGGTGTTCAGCAGCGGCCCGCACGCGAAGTACAGCACGGCCATCTCGAAGAAGATGATGAAGAAGATGAGCATGCTGATGCCGTGCGCCGTCAGCACCCGGTAGAACTGGACCGGGCCGAGCAGGTGGACCGCCTGCCAGCGGGTCAGCAGGATCAGGATCGCGCTGATCCCGCCGATCAGCAGCGCGACGGTCGCCACCACGGCGTTGGCCTTGATCAGGCGCTCGGCGGGGCCGTGGAGCCGCAGCCCCGTCACGCTGCACGTGCGGAAGAGGCGGCCGACGGCATCCGCCCGCTCCGGCTGGCCGGGTCTATCCAGGACCGTCGCCATCACCTCACCTCCGTGGCCGAGGCCGTCTTCTCACCGGGCATGCTGCCGTCCTCATTCGTCACGATCACCTTCCCGAGCATCATGTGGTGGCCGATCCCGCAGAACTCGTTGCAGATGATCCCGAAGTCGCCGGCCTCGGACGGCACGATCTTCAGCCCGTAATCGTAGCCCGGCACGACCTGGAAGTTGACGTTCACCGGGAAGAGCGAGAACCCGTGGTTCACATCCTTGGAGGAGAGGTGGAGCGTGTACTGCACGCCCTTCTTCAGCTTGAGCACCGGGTACCAGCTCCACATGCGACCCAGCAGGTAGACGTCGCTGCCGGCCGGCGGCTCCACGACCGGGATCCCCTTCAGCTCGCCCACCTTGTAGTCCTGCACGAACTGCTGGACCCGCGCCTCGTACGCCGCCGGGTCCACCTTGCGCCGGATCCCCGACGGGTTCTGGCCGCCCTTCCAGTGCCAGAGCGGCATCATCGCGAACAGCACCATGCACCAGCCGAACGCGATGCCGAACCAGACCTTCTCCGTCGCGTGCGCCCGCTCCCACCACCGGCCCTTCGGGGAGACCAGCGCCGTGTGCATCGGTTCCTTGCTCATGTTCTCCTCCGGCGGCCTACGGCAGCGTGGCCGGCGGCATGGTGGCGACCTCCCAGAGCCCCCACCCCGTGTAGATCAGCGCCATGATCAGGACCCCCGCGACGAGGAGCAGGGCCCAGTTGTCGAACAGGCGTTGACCGAGGGGGACGGACTCCGGCGCTGGGTCGGAGGACGGGTGCGGACCGCTCCGGGCTTCGGTGGACATGATCCCTCCGTGAGGTGGCCCGGTCGTGCGGCCGCGCCGCCCGATCAGGCAAAAGCGGACTTGTGCATGCGGATATGCAGGCTAATGGCGGAAGCGCGGCGCGAAACCGGGGGATCGCCTACTTCGGATGCAGGCAAACCCTGGTTCTACGGTGAGGGATTCCCCGACGACATCCCCCGACACGGCGGGTTAGCTTCGGGCGGGCGCGCCTCGTGTCGCGCGCCGCCGCACCGGGCGAGAAGTCGAGCCCGAGCCTCCGACCCGAGCCCAGGAACCACGTGAGCGACGAGCCAAGAGCCAGCTACCGGGCCCTCGCCCGCCTCGACGCGTGGCTGAACCGCGTCTACACCTCCCGGCACAACCCGCTCTACCACAGCGGCGCCATCGCAGCCGCGCTGCTGGTCGTGCTCATCGCCACGGGGATCTATCTGCTGCTCTTCTACCGGATCGGCGCGCCCCACGCGTCCGTGAGCCGCATCGGGGCGCAGCCGTGGACCGGCCGCTGGATCCGCTCGCTGCACCGCTTCGCCTCCGACGCCGTCATCGTCGCGACCGCGGTGCACGCGTTCCGCATGTACGCCCAGCGGCGGACGTGGGGCCCCCGCGCGCTCGCCTGGGTCAGCGGCGTGTTCCTGCTCGGCGCGTTCCTGGCGTGCGGCTGGACCGGCTACGTGCTGGTGTGGGATGCGCACGCGCAGCTCCTGGCGATCCAGGGCGCGCGCTTCCTCGATGTGCTGCCGATCTTCGGCGAGCCGATCGGCCGGTCCTTCGTCGGCGAGCGCCCGGTGCCGAGCGCGTTCTTCTTCGTGAACCTGTTCGCCCACATCGCGCTGCCGATCGGGCTCGGCGTCCTGCTCTGGGTGCACGTGGCGCGCGTGGCCCGCGCCGTGCTCCTCCCGGCGCGCGGCGTGCTCTGGGGGAGCCTCGCCGCGCTCACCCTGCTGGCGGTGCTCTGGCCGGCGCCGCTGCTGCCGGCCGCCGACCTGCTCCGCACCGGCGACCGCGTCCCGCTCGACTGGTTCTTCGGCTTCTGGCTCCCCGTCGCCCAGCGGCTCCCCGCCTGGAGCGCGTGGGCGCTGGGCCCGCTCGTCGTCGGGCTCTGCGTCGCCGTCCCGTGGTTGACGCGGCCGAAGCGGGCGCGGCTCCCCGCCCCCGCCACCGTGAACGAGCGCGCCTGCACCGGCTGCGAGCAGTGCGTGCGGGACTGCCCGTACGAGGCGATCGAGATGGTGCCGCGCGCGGACGGGCGAGCGGGGCTCGTCGCCCGGGTGAAGATCGAGCTGTGCACATCGTGCGGGATCTGCATCGGCTCCTGCCCGCCGATGGCGATCGGGCCGCTCGGCGTGACGGCGCGGGACCAGATCGCCGAGGTCCGGGCGTTCGTGGCCGACCGCAAGCCCGGCAGCCGCGACGTCGTCATCGTCGGCTGCGCGTGGAGCGCGGCGCGCGCGGAGGCCGAGCGCTGCGGCGCGGCCTACCTGGGCGTGCCGTGCGTCGGCGCCATGCACTCCTCGACCGTGGAGCTGCTGCTCCGCGGCGGCGCCGGCGGCGTCCTCGTCGTCGGCTGCGCGGAGCACGACGGTCGCACGCGCGAGGGCGTGACGTGGACGGCGGCGCGGCTGTTCGGCGGGCGCAAGGCGGAGCTGAAGGCGCGCGTCGACCGGAATCGGGTGCGGCTGGTGCAGGCGTCGCTCGGCGAGGGCGTGGCGCTGCACGAGGCGGTGCGCGCGTTCGCGGACCAGATCGGCGCCCTCGCGGCGCGACAAGGCGACGGCGAGCCGGAGGTCGATCTCGTCGCGCTCTGCCGGGCACGGCGGATCGCGGATGCCGAGCCGACCGGGGAGGTCGCATGACCGTCCCACGGATCGCCGTCCTCGCGCTCGTCACGACCCTGGGTGCATCGGCCCTGGGCTGGCTCTCGCGCGCGCCGTACGATCCGCCGGGCGGAGCGACCGGCGTGCTGCGGCTCTCCTGGCGGCTGCGCGGGGAGAAGGAGGAACACTGCCGCAAGCGCACCCCGGCGGAGCTGGAGGCGCTTCCGATCCACATGCGGACGCCCGAGGTCTGCGAGGGCCGCCTCGTCGCCTATCGGCTGGCCGTTCGCATCGACGACGAACCGGCCGCCGAGACGCTCGTGGCCCCCGCCGGCGCGCGCGGCGACCGCCCGATCTACGTGCTGCGGGAGGTGCCGCTCCCACCCGGCCCCCACCGCGTGCGGGTCCGCTTCGCCCGCGCGACGTCCGCACACGCCGACCGCCACACCGCGCTCGAGCTGGACACGCGCATCGAGGCCGAGCCGGGCGCGATCGAGCTGATCACGATCGACCCGGAGACGGGCCGGCTCGTCCACCGCGCCGGGGCGCACGCGCCCGCCTCACCCGACCGGGAGCACTGAAGCGCGCGCCGCCCGGCGAGCGCGCAGCTCGGCTCATCGACGGCTCCGCGAGCGACGCGACCGCGCGCCGCGCGCCGGCCGCGGCGCACGCGTCGGGCCGCGCGCGCGTCAGACGAATCGACCGACGGCCCGTCGGGCGCTGGACGCTCGGCCACGCGCGCGCGCCTTGCCCTCGCGGCCCTCCCCGCCTACGCTTGCGGCGAGGCTCGTCGTGCGACGAGCCACGCCCCCCCCCGGGGGGGGGCGCCCCCCCCGCGCGCCCCGCGCCCCCCCCGCCCGCCGCGCGGCCCGGCCCCCCCCCCCCCCCCCCCCCCCCCCCCCCCCCCCCCCCCGCCGTGGTGGCGACGCGCGCCGGGCCACGCCGCCGGCCGACGCCCCGCCACCACGCCATCGCCGGACCCCGACCGCTGGGTGCCCATGTCGACGGTGACCTCCGCACTCCCCGCGCTGTCCGAGACCGAGCACCGCGTCCAGCTCCGCCGCGCCGTGATCGCGAGCACGATCGGCACCGCCATCGAGTGGTACGACTTCTTCCTCTACAGCACCGTGACCGGGCTCGTCTTCGCGAAGCTCTTCTTCCCGAGGTCGGACCCGCTCGTCGGCACGCTCGAGGCGTTCGGCGTCTACGCCGTCGGCTTCGCGGCGCGCCCCGTCGGCGCGGCCATCTTCGGCCACTACGGCGACCGCATCGGCCGCAAGGCCACGCTCGTCGCCACGCTCATGCTCATGGGCATCGCCACCTTCGCCGTGGCGCTCGTGCCGACCTACGCCAGCATCGGCATCTGGGGCGCCGTGCTGCTCACGCTGCTCCGCTTCATCCAGGGCGTCGGCGTCGGCGGCGAGTGGGGCGGCTCGGTGCTCCTGTCGATGGAGTGGGCGCGCTCCAGTCGCAGCCGCGGCCTCGTCGCCTCCTGGCCGCAGCTCGGCGTCCCGCTCGGCCTCTTCCTCGCCAACCTCGCCGTGCTCGCCTTCAGCCGCCTCGCCGGCGACGACTTCCTCACCTGGGGCTGGCGCATCCCCTTCGCGCTCAGCCTCGTCCTCGTCGGCATCGGCCTCTATATCCGCCTCGGCATCATGGAGACGCCCGTCTTCCAGCGGATCGTCGCCGAGCGGAAGGTCGCCCGCCAGCCGATGCTCGAGGTGATCCGCCGCCACCCGACGGAGATCGTCCTCTCCGCGTTCGTCCGCATGGCCGAGCAGGCGCCGTTCTACATCTTCACCGCCTTCGTCTTCGCCTACGGCACCGGCACGCTCCACATCTCGCGCGACTTCCTGCTCCTGACCGTGCTCTCCGCGTCCCTGCTCTCCTTCATCACCGTCCCGCTCTCCGGCCACCTCTCGGACCGCATCGGCCGGCGCAAGATGTACCTGATCGGCGCCGCCGCGACCGGCGCCATCGGCTTCATCTACTTCGGCCTGCTGAACACCGCCGCCCTCCCGCTCGTCTTCCTGGCCATCGTCATCTCCATCATCCCGCACGACATGATGTACGGTCCGCAAGCGGCCCTCATCGCCGAGTCCTTCACCGGCCGGCTCCGCTACAGCGGCGCCTCGCTCGGCTACCAGCTCGCCTCCGTCATCGCCGGCGGGCCCGCCCCGCTCATCGCCGCCTGGCTCTTCGGAAAGACCCACTCCTCCACCGCCATCGCCCTCTACATCCTGGCCTGCTCCCTGCTCAGCCTGGGAGCCGCGGCGCTGATGCAGGACTTCACGGGCAAGGATATCGAGGGGGAGTACGAGTAGGGCATCGGCGTCGGGGGGCTGCTCACTGAATCAGGGGAAATCCGCCAGATGCGTTGTGCCTCCGCCTGCGCCTCCACGTCCGAACGGTCGGAGGCGCCGACGGGTGCGGGGGCGCAGCCGGAACCAACGGACGTATCTTCCGGCTCCGGTATCAGCGGTCGCGCTGCCGGGGCGGGGACGAGGCCATGGGCACGGGATCGGGCACGGGATGAGGCACAAGACCGGGTGGGTCCGCATCGATCCGCACGGCACGGCGCAGGAACGCACAGGCCCGGGCCGAGCGGCCCGGCGACGGACGCTGTAGCGCTCGAGGGGTGCGTCGGCGGCGCGCTCAATCCGCCACGCGGGGGCCGCGGACGCACGGTTGGCGGATCGTGTCTGCCCAGTGGACAGAATCCGCCATTCGCGCGCTCGCCTCGAGCGCCGCTGGCGGATCGTGTGCAGATATCGCAACCCACCCGCCACCCGCGTCGCCCGGACCTGGCGGTTGGCGGATTCGGTGCGCCGGAGGACGGTGGGGCCGATGGACGGTAGACGGCGGACAGCGGACGGCTCGAGTATGTCCAGGGAGAGGACTGAACTCGGCAAGCTCATCGCGGCGGGTCTCGAGGAGGCGATCGCGTACGAGCGTGGAGAGACGGAGGGCGTGCGCGTCACGCGCCGCCCTGTGACCGCGCGCAGCACCAAGGTGGATCGGCCACCGAACTACCAGGCGGCGGACAGCCGGCGGTTCCGTGGGAAGATGGATCTGTCTCAGCCGGTGTTTGCGAAGGCGCTCGGCGTGAGCCCGCCCACGGTGCGGGCGTGGGAGCAAGGGAAGAGAATTCCAGCTCCCCTCGCTCGCCGGCTCCTCCAGATCGCAGAAAGCGACCCGCGCATGTTCCTGAACAACATCCGCCCGGCGGAGACGGGTGCCGCGCCCTCGAGCGCCGCGAGGAAGCGAGGCACGGCGCCTGCCAGCGCCAGGCGACCGAAATGATCGAATCGCGGCCCCGCGCTGCGTCGAATCGGCAAACACGGTGACCCACTAGCCTCGTCGCGAACACCATGACCACGCACCTCGAGCTCGGCCTCGACACGTTCGGCGACGTCACCCGCGGCGGCGACGGCCGCGTCCTCCCGCAGGCGCAGGTCCTCCGCGACGTCGTCGAGGAGGCGGTGCTCGCCGACGAGCTGGGGATCGACTTCATCGGCCTCGGCGAGCACCACCGCCCGGACTTCGCCATCTCGGCGCCGGAGGTGGTGCTCGCGGCCATCGCCGGCCGGACGACGCGCATCCGCCTCGGCTCGTCCGTCACCGTCCTCAGTACGGACGACCCGGTGCGCGTCTTCGAGCGCTTCGCCACGCTCGACGCGGTCTCCGGCGGCCGCGCGGAGGTCATCCTCGGGCGCGGCTCGTTCACCGAGTCGTTCCCGCTCTTCGGCTACCGGCTGGAGGAGTACGCGACGCTGTTCGAGGAAAAGCTGGAGCTGTTCGCCGCGCTCCTGGAGCACGACCGCACCGGCGAGCCGGTCACGTGGCGCGGCACGACGCGGCCGCCGCTCGTCGCGCAGCGGGTGTTCCCCCGGACCGAGCACGGCGCGCTGAAGACCTGGATCGGCGTCGGCGGCAGCCCCGAGTCCGTGGTGCGCGCGGCGCGCTACGGCCTGCCGCTCATGCTCGCCATCATCGGCGGCGACCCGCGCCGCTTCGCGCCCTACGTCGAGCTGTACCATCGCGCGCTCGCGCAGCGAGGCCTGCCGCCGCTCCCCGTCGGCGTGCACTCGCCCGGGTACGTCGCCGAGACGGACGCGCGGGCGCGCGAGGAGTTCTGGCCGCCGTACCGCGAGATGCGCGACCGCATCGGCGCCGAGCGAGGCTGGCCGTCGATCACGCCCGCCGAGTTCGAGCGCGAGATCGAGGCCGGCTCCCTCTACGTCGGCTCGCCCGAGACCGTGGCGCGCAAGATCGCCGCGACCGCGCGCGCCCTCGGCCTCGCCCGCTTCGACCTCAAGTACAGCGCCGGCCCGCTCGCCCACCCGCTCCTCCTGCGCTGCATCGAGCTTTACGGCCGCGAGGTCGTACCCCGGGTGCGCGCGATCCTCGCGGAACCCGCACGCTGAGGCGACGGCGCCGCCGCCGGAACGACCCGCGCCCGCGGGCGCGGGACCCCGTCGTCCCCGCGCCGGCCCCGCCGCCCCCCCGCCGCCAAACCAAGACAAACACAGCCCGCAGCAGGTTTGGAGGGACGC
>JADGGV010000078.1 GCA_019689775.1 Gemmatimonadota bacterium | reverse complement strand
GGCGCGGGGCGGGCGCCGGTCCCACTACCCCAACCGCACCAGGTAGTTATCCTTCTTCCCCTTGCGCAGCAGCACGACGCGGCCGTCGATGGCGTCCTCCATGGTGACGCGGCGGTCGACCTCGGAGACGCGCTCGCCGTTGAGGTAGACGCCGCCGCCGGAGAGGAGGCGGCGGGCCTCGCCCTTGGAGGCGGCGACGGCGGTCTCGGCGAGGAGGTCGACGATCGGAACGCCGTTGCCCTGGAGACGCTCGCGCGACAGCTCCGTGGATGGTACGTCGGCGAAGATGTCGAGCAGGTCGGCGGCCGGGAGGTCCTGCGGCGGGCGGCTGCCGAAGAGGACGGCGGTGGCGCGCTGGGCGCGCTCGAGGCCGTCGTCGCCATGGACGAGGCGGGTGACCTCGAGCGCGAGGCGGCGCTGGCCGGGGCGGGAGGCGGGGTCCGCGCGCTGCTCGGCCATGATGGCGTCGATCTCGTCGAGCGCGAGGAACGTGAACGCCTTGAGGTAGTGCTCGACGTCGCGGTCGTCGGTATTGAGCCAGAACTGGTAGAAGCGGAACGGCGACGTGCGCTGCGGGTCGAGCCAGACGGTACCGGCCTCCGTCTTCCCGAACTTCGTGCCGCTCGCGGTGGTGACGAGCGGGAGGACGATGCCGTGCGCGGGGCGGCCGCGGCTGCGGCGGATCAGCTCGATCCCGGCCGTGATGTTCCCCCACTGGTCGCTGCCGCCCATCTGGAGCGTGACGCCCTCGCGGTCGAAGAGCACGAGGAAGTCGTACGCCTGGAGGAGCATGTAGGCGAACTCGGTGAAGGAGATCCCCTCCTCCTGCTCGAGGCGGCGGGCGACCGAGTCCTTGGCCAGCATGTAGTTGACCGTGAAGTGCTTGCCGACGTCGCGCAGGAACTCGACGAGGCCGACGCTGCCGAGCCAGTCGTGGTTGTCGATGAGGCGGGCGGCGTTTTCTCCCTCGAAGTCGAGGAAGCGGCCGAGCTGCTCGCGCAGCCCCGCGACGTTGCGCTCGACCTCCTCGCGCGTCAGCAGCGGGCGCTCGCTCGCCTTGCCGCTCGGGTCGCCGATCATCCCCGTGCCGCCGCCGACGAGCGCGACCGGCCGGTGGCCCGCGCGCTGGAGGCGCACGAGGGCGAGGATCTGGAGCAGGCTACCGACGTGCAGGCTGGAGGCCGTCGGGTCGAAGCCGATGTACGCCGTGACCGGACCCGCGTCGAAGATCTCGCGCGCGCCTTCACTGGCGTTGTAAACGAGGCCGCGGGCCTCGAGCTCGTCGAAGACGTTGGTCGGCATGGCCGGGTTGCCCGGGTGTTCGAGATGCGTTGTCCGACGGGTAAAGCTACGGGAAAAGCGGGCGGGGCGGAACGAGGGGCGGCGGTGACTGCGCGTCCGGGCGATCCCGGCGGGGGAGGCGGAGGTGATGCGGCGCCGCCCGGATCAGCCCCCGCACCCCGCCAGGGCCAGCGCATTGCCCACGGCCCGCTCGCCCTGCCGGTCGGACGGGTGGCTCACGACCACGCCGCGCACGACGAGCGCCGACGAGCCGCCGCGGTCCAGGTTCAGTGCCTCGGCCGCCCGCAGCTCGCGCCGATCCGCGCGGCGCCGGCCGCCTCGTCGCCGTCCACGCCGGCCAGCCAGACGAGCGTCGCGGCCGAGTCCCCGAGCGTCGATCGCTCGACGCGCGCGATGAACAGCGTCGCCCCCTGGACGTCGGGGTGATACGCGCCGGCGCGCACCGGCGCCCGGTTGAGCGAGGCCAGACGAAGGGTGTCGCCGTCGGCGAGGGCGTCCAGTGGTGGATCAAGGCGTTCCCGGACCGGGAGGAGGGCCCCCTCGCCCGACTGCGGTCGGGCGAGGAGGTGTTCCCGGAGGCGCTGGAGCGGTGCCGCCTGGAGGAGGGCGGGTGAACGCCCTCCCGAGCGACCGCGGCAGCGCCCCGGCTGCGTGGGGCCCGCCGTCCCGCAGCGTCACGGGCGGAGGCTGAGGTTCAGCCCGGCGTAGAACGTCGCGGTGTAGGGGCCGGGGAGGTACATGTGCGGGTTGGGCGTGTCGAACTTGTGGTTGAGGAAGACCTGCGTGTAGTAGCGGCTCCCTGTCAGGTTGTGCCCGCCCACGAACGCGTTCACGCGGAGACGGCGGCCGACGTCGCCCGCGTAGCCGATCTTCGCGTCCAGCAGCGAGAAGCCGGGCGCCCAGTGGGCGTTGTCGTAGCTGATCGGCATGCGGTCGGTGACGTGGTAGGTGGCGTTGGCATAGCCGCCGAACCGCAGCGCGGCGTCGACGCCGGCGCTGAAAACGTGACGGGCGACGCCGACGACCCGCTTCCCCGAGTAGTCGACGGTGGCGGCGTTGTCGTTCGCGTCGCTCTTGAAGTCGTCGTAGGTGAAATCCGAGTACGTGTAGCTGACGAACGGGCGAACGAGCGACAGCGTGCGCGCCGGCTCGTCGACCAGTGCGTAGGAGCCGGCGAACTCGAGCCCGCGGTCATTCTGGTCGCCGGCGTTGACCGTGTAGCTGTAGAGGACGGTGCCGTCAGTGTCGAACACCGCCTCGGAGGTCAGCTTGTCGGTGACGTGCAGGTCAAAGAGCGCGAGCTGGACGGCCAGCCTGCCGTCCAGGAACCGGCCCTTGCCGCCGACCTCGTACTGCGTGGCGCGCTCCGGCTTGAGCGCGGCGTTCGGTTCGCCCGTGTAGGGGATGACCGCGTCCGACGCGGTGGGCGGGGAATAGCCCTGACTCACGTCCACGTACACGGAGGCGTCGCTGCCGAGCATCTTGAGCAGCGCCAGGCGCGGCGTGAACACGGGGTCGAAGCTCTTGCGCCCCGAGCCGTCCAGGTGCGACGGGTTGGCGGAGCCGGCCATGCGGTCGGTCACGGAATACTCGATGAAGTTCGCGCTCACGCCCGCGGTCAGCGTGAGGTCCGACGGAAGCGGCGCGCTCCATTGCGTGAAGAGGCTGGACTGCATGGTCGAGGTGCCGACGTTGCTGCGCAGCGCGCCGAGCACCGCGTCGGTCATCGCGTAGCCCTGCGCGGAGCCGTTGGTCTTCTCGATCTCGCCGCCGCTCACGCCGTGGAGCGGCAGCGAGCCGAGGTCGACGTCGGTGTTGAACACCGCGCGCGCGCCGAAGCTCTGGTTGGAGCTTGCGTTGAGCCCGGCGGCATAGACGTCCTCGCGCGTGTAGCCCGTGAAGTAGGCCGTGGCGACGCTCTCGACGCGGTCGCTCAGGCGGTAGCGGTGCGTCACGCCGGCCCGGAAGCTCTCCAGATCCTGTCGCGCATTATTGGCCAGGTAGCGGTCCTCGCCCGTGTTCAGCTCCTGCGCGAACTGCAGGCTGTCGAGCTCGCCGGCGCGCAGCTCGTGTGATTTCGCGTAGCTCACGAACGCGGAGACCGTGCTTGCGTCCGACGGCCGGAACTCGCCGAGGAAGGTGCCGAAGTCCTTCCTCGAGCCGCTGTGGATGCGATAGCTGTCGTAACCCTGATGGCCGTAGGAGAGCATCGTCGTCGAGCCGTCGGTCACGTTCTCGATCCGCGTGGTCGAGCGGAGGAGCCCGTAGCTGCCGGCCAGCGTCTCCTGCGTGATGCCGGTGCCCCGCTCATGCGGCAGCGCCGTGTTCAACTGGACGACGCCGCCGATCCCGCCACCGTACGTGCTCGACGCGGGGCCGCGGATCACCTCGACGGCGCCGAGACTGGCGAAATCCACGTCGTCGAGGATCGTCTGGCCCTCCGCGTCGGTGATCGGGATGCCGTTGTAGTAGGCTTTGAAGCCGGAGCCGATGAAGTTCTTCGCGTCGCTGCCCGTGCCGTAGCCGCGGATCGTCAGCGTCTGCCCGCCCGCCATGGTGCGCGCCTGCATGCGGACGCCTGGCGTCAGGTTGAGCGCATCGCGCAGGAAGAGTCCGGTCCCGCGGTGCAGGTCCTGGGCCGCCAGCGTCGTGACGGACCGCGGCTGCCGGACGGCGGCGCGTCCGGCCGGCGCCACGACGTTGACCGCCGTCAGGATCTCCGCCCGCGGCTCGAGCGCGATCCTGAGCGTCGCGCCGCACGCGCTCACCGCGCGCCGCTGCGCCTCGTAGCCGAACTTCTGGAAGACGAGCGTGGTCGCGCCCGTGCAGGGGAGCGTGAAACGGCCGTCGCGATCGGTGCGCGCCGTCGCATCGGTCGTCGAATCCGTGACGACGACGTCGTCCAACCGCGCATCCGCAGCGGCGTCGAACACGGTACCGCTGATGGAGGTCTGCGCCGCCGCGGACGCGGCGAGCGTGAGCACGGCGAAGAGAGCCAGGGCCGGGGAACGCTTCATAACGTCGGTCGAGGTTCGGGGGAACACGTCGTGCGGGGGCCAAAACGATAACGCGTCTGGCCCACCGATGGACAGCCCCCGAGGCGGCCCGACCCGCCTTCCCCCGCGTCGGCGATCAGCGCGTCGTGCCGGCGCCGGCCAGCGGCAGCGCGTAGGCGGCAGCGGCGATCTCCCCGAGCGCCTCGCCCACGAACTGCGGGCCGTTCGGGCGGTTCCGGTCGTAGGGGACGCGGTTGGCGTAGGCGGCGAACGCGAGCCGGCGGCCGTCGGGGCGCTCGATGTAGCCGGCCAGGCCTTTCCCCGTCACGATCATCCGCTGGTTCAGCGGGTCCTCGACGATGAACGTGCCGGTCTTGGCGAAGACGTGGCCGGCGGCCGGCGAGCCCTTCTCGATGTTCCAGAGCGTGCCGTCCACGCCGAGCACCGGGAGCGCGCGCCGGAACGTCGCGAAGTCCGGCCGCGTCGCCATGTACGCCAGGTAGCGCACCATGAAGTCGGGCGTGAAGAACGCGCCGGGCGCACCGCCGGCGCCGTCGCCCTGGGAGGCGCCGTCCGTGTCCAGCCCGGCCTTGCGCAGGAAGTCGCGCTCCGCGTCGAAGCCCGCCTGCTCCGGCTGCTCGCGGTTCTTCGCCACCAGCACGCCGAGCAGGTACGGCATCATGCTGGCGTGCAGGTTCTGGCTCACCTTGAGCGTGACCTTGATCTCCTCGGACAACGGCAGCGAGACGTGCTCGGCCACCTTGTTCGCGTCGGTGTAGGACGCGGCCAGCTTCGTGAAATCCGGCTCCTCCCCGACCGGCGGCATCGATGCGGCCACACCCTTCTCCTTCAGCGCCGTGACCAGCGCCAGCTCGGCGAAGCGCGTCGGGTCTGGCACCGCCCACGAATCCAGCATCGCCTCCTTCCCGGCCGGGTAGCTCCCGGCCAGCTCCAGCGTCCAGCTCCCGTCCGGGTTGCGCGTCGGCCGCTCGCGCCGCAGCGACGGCTGCGAGCCCGGCGCGCCCGTCGTCGCCTTGTTGACGAGCTTCAGGTAGCCGATGTCGGGCGACACCTTGACGGTCACGGGGTCGCCCGGCCTCGCGCCCGGTCGGATCAGCAGGTCGATGACGTTGTCGTTCACCGCGATGGGCGAGATGACGACGCCGGTGCCCAGCTCGCGGTCGCCCTGCGGGAAGAGGGACGCATCCACGAGGACCCGGCCGGTCACCCGGCGGATCCCCTTCTCCGCCACCTGCGCCGCCAGCTTGCGCACCACGTAGAGCGGGTCGCCCGGCAGGACCGCCTGTGCCGAGTCGCCGCCGTACGAGTGGTCCTCGTTGGCGAACTGGAGCGTGTCCGCCACGATCCGCCCGGAGAGGTTGGGATCGCCGCTCGCCACCAGCACCAGGTCGCCGTTCAGCGTCCCGCCGCGCACCGGGCCGGTCCGGTAGATCGGCGTCCGGAAGCGGTAGTCCTTGCCCAGCAGCGCGAGCGCCGCGCCCTCGGTCAGCAGCTTCGTCGTCGAGCCCGGCGTGAAGAACTTGTCCGCCGAGCGCCGATAGACCGGCTGCCCGGTCTCCAGGTCGAGCAAGGCCACGCCGAACTCCGAGTGCTTGAACTCCGGCCGCGCGGCGACCTCGTCCACCTTGGCGGCGAACGTCGCGGCGCCCTGCGCCGCGGCCGGGGCGGCGGACAGGAGCAGGGTCAGGAACGGGAGCGCGAGCGCGCGTGGGGTGGGGCGGAGCCGGTGCATCGCCATGGCCTCCTCGGGACGGGCCCGCCGGTGCCGGATCGCGCGGGCGCGTCGCACGCGGCGCGGGTGGCGGTCGCGCGGCGCATCGGCGCCGGCCCGGCGGGCGGTGTATTCGAGTGAGGGTACAACGCGGCGGCGATCGCGGCCAGGTGGACTAAAGGCCGGGGAGCGAGGCGGCTCGCGAGCCAGGGGCGCCCGCGCGCCGCGCGCGGGACCGGCCTCCCTCGCGGCCGGTCCGACCGGGGGAGGCTACCGCGCCAGGGGCTCCGGCGCGCCGCGCGCGTGGCCGCCATCGTCCGCCGGCGCGGCGCCGCCCGGCGCGTCGGTCGGCGGGCCGATCAGCGTGCGCACGACGTCGACGACGGTGTGCGGGCCGATCGGCTTGCGCAGGAGCGCGGCGAAGCCGCCGGCGCGGAAGCGGTCGAGGTCGACGACCTCGTCGTAGGCGGTGACGAGGACGACGGGGACATCGCGGGTGAACGGGTCGGCGGCGAGCCTCTCGCGGACGATCAGGCCGTCGAGGCCGGGCATCATGAGGTCGAGGAGGACGAGGTCGACGCGGTCCCAGTGGGCCTTCTCGAGCGCCTCGCGGCCGTTGGCCGCATCGAACACGCGGTAGCCGGCGTGCTCGAGGGCGGTGGTGTGGATGGCGCGGCTCGCGCTGTTGTCGTCCACGACGAGCACGGTCTTACGCATCTTCGCTTCCCTCCTCGTCGAACCGCGGATGGCCCCCGCGGGGCAGCGGATCTTGCGGCACATGGCGTGCCGCGAGGATTCGGCGCCCTGCGCGGCCGCGGGCGCGGGGGGCGGCAGGCCGGCACGGCCTGCCCGGACGGTCCCTGCGCGATCGGCGGCCGTCCCCCTCCCGCGGCGCGCGCGGCCGCGGTCGACGGGTCCGGCGCCGTCGGCGGTCGGACCCCGCCCCCGCGGGGTGGGTACGGAAGGGGGAGCCGGAGCATCATCTCGAGGGGGACGGTCACGATGGAGCACCAGACGCCAGCGAACCCGAGGTCGGCCGGGGACGGGCGGCGCACGCCGCGCCTGCCGGCGGTGCTGAGGCGGGCCTGGGCGCGGCTGCGCTCGGCCGGCGGAGCGGGCAGCGGAGGGCGGCGCATGCCGGCGTGGCTGCGGCGGCTGGCGCTGCGCGTGCCGCCGGCGGCACTCGTCGTCGCGTGCGGCGTGGTGCTGCTGGGGGACGTCGTGCTGTGGGAGCGATGCGGGCTCACGGGGTGCCCCGACGTGCGGCAGCTCAGCGCGTACCAGCCGGGGGGTGCGAGCGTGCTGCTCGACCGGCGCGGGCGGAAGTTCGCCGAGCTGCGCCCGGTGGACCGGGAGGTGGTCCGGCTCGCGACGCTGCCGTCGTACGTGCCGGCGGCGTTCGTGGCGGTGGAGGACAAGCGTTTCTACGAGCATCACGGCGTGGACTGGCGGCGGGTGATCGGCGCGGCGATCGCGAACGTGCGGTCGGGCGGGGTGGCCGAGGGGTTCAGCACGATCCCGATGCAGCTCGCGCGGAACATCTGGAGCGACCGGCTGCCGGGGCAGGAGAAGACGCTGCGGCGGAAGCTGCTGGAGATCCGCGTCGCGCGGGAGATCGAGCGGCGCTTCAGCAAGGACGAGATCCTCGAGCTGTACCTGAACAACATCTACTTCGGCGGCGGCTCGTACGGGATCGAGGCGGCGGCGAGGAACTACTTCGGCAAGCCGGCGCGGGAGCTGTCGCTGCCGCAGGCGGCGCTGCTGGCGGCGCTGCCGAAGGCGCCGGCGAGCTACGATCCACGGCGGCACCCGGCGCGGGCGCAGGCGCGGCGGAACCTGGTGCTGTCGCTGATGAGCGAGGGCGGGTTCATCCGGCCGGAGCTGGCGCGCGCGGCGCGGGCGGCGCCGGTGCGGGTGACGGCGGAGCCGCCGGGGCGGGGCGGCGAGCGGGACCTGGCGCGCTACGTCGTCGAGCTGGTGCGTCGCGAGGTGGAGGACCACCTGGGCGACGAGGTGTACCGCACGCCGCTGCGGATCTACACGACGCTGGACGTGGACGTGCAGCGCGCGGCGGAGCAGGAGCTGACGCGGCAGCTCCGCTTCATCGAGCGGGGCGGGCTCGGCCGCTTCCCGGGGCCGCGCTACGCGAGCGCGCGGGCGTCGGGCGAGCGCGGCACGGACTACCTCCAGGGCGCGGTCGTCATGCTGGATGCGCGCACGGGCGACGTCCTGGCCATGGTGGGCGGGCGCGACTTCCGCGACTCGCGCTACAACCGCGCCACGGAGGCGCGGCGGCAGATGGGGAGCGCGTTCAAGCCGTTCGTCTACGCGGCCGCGCTGTCGGAGGGGTACGCGCCGTCGCAGCCGGTCTACGACTCGCCGATCCGGCTGGGCGACCGGCGCCGGCCGTGGGAGCCGCAGAACTACGACCACGACTTCCGCGGGCGGATGTCCATGCGCGAGGCGCTCGTGCACTCGATCAACGTGCCGACGGTGCGGTTCGCCGAGGCGGTGGGCGAACGCGACGTCGCCGACTTCGCGCACGCGGCCGGGATCCGCTCGGACATCCCACTCACGCCGGCGATGGCGCTCGGCGTGGCCGATGCCACGCCGCTGGAGGTGGCGTCCGCGTACACGGCGTTCGCCACGCTCGGCACGCGGGCCGAGCCGCGGCTCGTCCAGCGCGTGGTCGACCCCGCCGGCAACGTGCGCTACGAGACGCACGTGGCGCGGCAGCCGGTGCTCGATCCCGGCGTCGCCTACATCCTGACGGACATGCTGGAGGACGCGGTGGACCGCGGGACCGGCCACGCGGTGCGCGCCGTCGGCTTCTCCGGGCCGGCGGCGGGGAAGACCGGCACGACGAGCGACGCCGCGGACGCCTGGTTCGTCGGCTACACGCCCGACGTCGTCGGGGCGGTGTGGATCGGCTTCGACCGGCGGCGGAGCATCGGGCCGGGGGTCACGGGCGGCACGGCCGCGGCACCGGTGTGGGGGCGGATCATGCGCCGAACGTACCGCTCGGGGAGCGCCGGCTGGCCCCGGCCGGGGAACGTCGTCGCCCTAGCGATCGACCCCGAGACGGGGCGCACGCTCGAGGACGGGTGCGTGCCGCGCGACGACGAGCCGCGGCGCGAGCTGTTCCTGGCCGGCGAGCAGCCCGACCCGGTCTGCCCGCGCACGCCCCACGAGATCTTCGGCGGCGCGCGGGACTTCTTCGGCCACGTCTGGCGCGCGCTGAGCGGGATCTTCGGCGGGCACCAGGACCGGGAGGTGGCGGCGCCGCCGCGCCCCTACGATCCGGGCGACGACGGCAGCGTGCTCGGTGCGCCGCGCCTGCCGTCCTCGGCGCACGAGCGGCACGCCGCCGGCGGCGCGCACTACGCCCCGCGGGAGCTGGCGCAGCGGATGCCGTAGGACGGGGGGGCCCGGGGGGGGGCGGGGCCGCCGCGCGGCCGGGCGGCGGGGGGCGCGGGGGCGGCCGGGCGCCGCCGGCCTGGACGGGGGCGCGCGCCCCACTCGTGCGGAACGGCGGTTGTCGTCGGGAAGGGGCGCGCGCTACTCGTGCACCAGGCGGAGGAACTCGTCGCGCGTCATCGGGCAGTCGCGGAACAGCCCGCGCATCGCGCTCGTGACCGTGCGCGAGTTCTGCTTCTCGACGCCGCGCATCATCATGCAGAGGTGGGACGCCTCGATGACCACGCCGACGCCGCGGGGGCGGAGCACCTCCTCGATGGCGTCGGCGATCTGGTCGGTCAGGCGCTCCTGGACCTGGAGCCGGCGGGCGAAGACGTCCACGATGCGCGGCAGCTTGGACAGCCCCACGATCCGGCCGTCCGGCACGTAGGCGATGTGCGCCTTGCCGAAGAACGGCAGCAGGTGGTGCTCGCAGAGCGAGTACAGCTCGATGTCGCGCACGAGCACCATCGACTCGTGCGCCTCCTCGAAGATCGCGCCGCCAACGACCTCCGCCACGTCCTGCCGGTAGCCGCGCGTCAGCCAGCTCAGCGCCTCCGCCACGCGGTGCGGCGTGCGCACGAGCCCCGGACGCGTCGGATCCTCGCCCAGCAGCTCGAGCAGCGCCGCGACGTGCGGCTCCAGCGCCGACGTCGCCGCGGGCTGGCGGCCGTTCCGCTGCGCGAGACCGTTCCCCGTCGCGGGCCCGACCGCGGGTGCGATGGCGGATGCCGCCGTCCTCGCCTCAGACATGCCGTAGCTCCTCCTCCAGCGCGGCCTCCTCCTCGAGGCTCGCCCGGTCGCGGTAGATCGTGGCCAGCGCGAGCGTCCGGCCTCCCTTGCGGAAGGCGACGGCGACGTCGCGCGCCGCCGGGTCCCCGTCCACCACCAGCTCGTCCCACGACTCCGCGTGCCCGACGTAGGCGATCGGCACGTCGTAGTGCTGGCTCCAGAAGAAGGGCACCGCGCGGAACGGCTCCGCCGTGCCCAGGATGCTGCGCGCCGCATACGCGCCCTGCCGCTCCGCCACCACCCAGTGCTCGATGCGTACCCGCTCCCCGCTGATCGGGTCCGGGTAGCGCGCGATGTCGCCCGCCGCCCAGATGCCGGGGACGCTCGTGCGCAGCCGCTCGTCCACCACCACGCCGCGGTCGACCTCGAGCCCGGCCGCCTCCGCCAGCTCCACGACCGGGCGCACGCCGACGCCCATCACCACGAGATCCGCCGGCACCGCCGAGCCGTCGTCCAGCACGACGGCGTCCGCCCTCACCTCCGTCGGCTTGCGCCCCAGCCGGAAGGCGACGCCGTGCTCCTCGTGCAGGCCGCGGACGAACCGCCCCAGCGCCTCGCCCATCACCCGCGCCAACGGCACCGCCTCCGGCGCGACGACGGTGACCTCCAGGCCGCGCGCCCGGAGCGACGCCGCCACCTCCAACCCGATGAAGCTCGCGCCGAGCACGACGGCCCGCCCGCCCCGCTCCGCCGCGCGGATGATCGCGCGGCTGTCCGCCAGCGAGCGCAGCACGTACACGTGCGGCAGCTCCGCGCCCGGCAGCGGCAGCCGGATCGGCGCCGCGCCCGTCGCCAGCAGCAGCGCACCGTACTCCAGCTCGCGGCCGTCCGAGAGCATCACGCGGCGCCGCGCCGCATCGATCCCGCTCACCGCCGCCACCATCCGCTCGATCCCGTGCTCCGCGTGGAAGCCCTCCGGCCGCAGCGGGATCCACTCCTCGGGCGCGTTCCCCGCCAGGTAGTCCTTCGACAGGTTCGGCCGGTCGTACGGCGCGTCCGCATCGGGATCGACCAGCAGCACCCGGCCGCCGTACCCCTCGCGCCGCAGCCCCTCGGCCGCCGCGTTCCCCGCCGCGCCGGCGCCGACGATCACCACCGTGGCCGGCTCCCCGCCGGCGCGCGCCCCGACCACCGCCGGCGCGCCCGGCCGGCGCTCCGGCTCGAGCGGGTCGCGCTCGCGCTTCCGCCCCACCCGCACCACGCCGTCCCGCACCTCCACCTCCCAGCACGGCAGCGGGTTCGGCGCCGGCCACTCCAGCACCGCCCCCGTCCGCAGCGAGAAACACGCGTGGTGCCACGGGCAGCGGATCGTCTCGCCCACGACCAGCCCCTCCGCCAGCGGGCCGCCGTAGTGCGTGCACGTCGCGCCCACCGCGAACACCTCGTCCCCGCGCCGGACCACGATCACCGGCGCCCCGCCCGCGTGCCCCAGCCG